>JARRRC010000402.1:0-5497 GCA_037381105.1 Desulfobacterales bacterium | reverse complement strand
ATTATATTAAATTCTTTTAAAGATAAGACTTCGGTATGCGCCTAATCTTTCTAACGATCCCTAAGCCGCTCAAACAGCATCCAATTTAAAAAATAAATCATCCATTCCGCTGATATTCAAGGAATTAGAAAAAACTCCCCGAGGGCTCAGATAGACAATTCCTCAAAACAAAAAAGCCCTTGGACAAATATTCCCAAAGGCTGGCGCAAGCAGCTGCGGCGGCCCGGCTGCCATAGCTTTTCAGCTTTAGACCCGTGGCTTTGCGTCTCCGCCTTTCAACGGATTTGCCCTTTCGATCTCTATCTATGTTTTAATAATTTTAAAAAATATAAACGTAATTGTCAATCATTAATAAGCTGTCTGCAGATTGGAAGAAGTAAAAGATAATTTCAATGATTGAATTCAAATTCAGACGAATTGATATCTGATCAGGCGATATTTTATTGCAATGGCTTGTCCGTATAGGCGACATCGGCATCTTTTGCATGATATAGCGGTAGTCTTTTTCCGGTTCTCACATCTTCAACCCAATTCGGATTCAGGAGAATCGATTTGGCGCTTAAAACAATATCGGCATCCTTCAATGCATCCTCGGCGCTTGTTCTGTCGAATATTTGACCGCAAATCATTAACGGCAAATCCGTTACTTCTCTGGTGATTGCGGCCATGTTCCGATCTGTCTCAAAGGCTTTATCCTTGTATCGAAAGGTCGATACCGAGATGGCATCGATAGGTTCTTCGGACAGTCGTTCAATCAATTCCTGCCATTCCGCTTTATTTTCAAACAAGGATACTTCCATGTCAACGACACCCCAGTTCGATATTCTGAAAGTCAAAAGACGATCTTCCGGAACAACATCTCGAACCGCCTGGATCACTTCATGTGCAAATCGATAACGATTTTCAATTGACCCGCCATATGCATCCGTCCGCTGGTTGGCATAAGCGCTTAAAAAGCTGTTTATCAGATATCCATGGGCGCCGTGAATCTCTATGCCGTCAAATCCTGCGGCAACAGCTCCTTTTGCGGTCTCTGCGAATCCGGCGATCACATGGTCGATGTCAAACTGTGTCATCTCATCCGGCACTGGATAGGGTTTTTTCGTCAATCGATTGTCTTGTTTCGGCCGAATGGGACTCGATGATATGACCCGCTTTGCCGGATTGATCTCCTCCCATGCAACCCGACCGCAATGGAACATTTGCATGATGGCTGTAGCCCCTTTGTCCTGAATCGCCTTGACAACAGGTTCCCAGGCATCAATCTGGCGCTGGGTGAGCATTCTGGCCTGTCCGGGATAGCCCTGGGCGCTTTCATAATCGGTCACGATTGCCTCGGTGTAAACAATTGCCGCGCCATTTTCCGCCCGCCTGACAAGAAATTCCAAGACATCCCGGCGGGGAACACTGTCTTTTATGGATGACATCCGGGTCATCGGCGCTACACCGATACGATTTTTAAGTACATGGTTTTTAATCTTAAAAGGGGTAAAAAGTGTGTCTTTGTACATGATTCACCTCAAATGAAATATTGTAACCCTCATTTCGTTTTCGGAGGCGTTCGCCGGGTAGAAAGACGCAGTGTGCTATGTCTCATACCCCAAGGGCAGGATGAGCAGGGGTTCATGGGATCTGTTGATTCTCATGACGCGCTTCACGCCCTTGTCATGAAAAGCACCTACAATCCCGGCTCTCAACCCAAGGGCCTCCGCCTGGAGAAAGATATTTTGCCCGATATGGCCGGCCTCGATCATGGCATACCGCTCTCCCCTGGCACCGTACTTGCTCGCAATCCGGCTGTATTCCGCAGTAATCACCAGGGTTAGGGGGGCTTCCGCCATCCACATTTGCGAAAGCGACGACCGGGCTACATCCTTTCTCAAGTCCCCTTCTGTAATCAGCAAGGCCGCATGTTTCCGGGGATCATAATGATAGATGCCTGCATTTAGCCCCTCCACGCTGCTATCACCCACTACCGCATAGATATCCATCGGATATAAGGCCCCGCCCGATGGGGCCGACCGTTTGTATCCCCTATCCTCGGTGATCCCCTGTGCGGCCCAGAAAATCTGAGATAGTTGTTCCGGGGTTAAAGGTTTTGATCGATATGACCGAATGGTTCTCCGATGTTTAATGGCCTCCTCGACAGAGACCGACCCTTTTAGGCTGGGTTCGGGTAAGTTCATTTTTTGCTCCATCTTTCCGGTCGTACTATCTATCTTGCCGGCCATGGCCTTTTTGATAGAGGAAAAAGGCATCAGAAGAAATGCCGTAAGATAATAAGTACTCTTTTTCAATATATCTCTTCTTGTCTGACAGCCTATCATGTGATGCCTTTTGATAATGAGATCGAGAATCGTTTCATATGCCCTGCTTTCTCCGACTTTAATGTTAAAGTCCCCTTTTAAGCTGTTGAATAAAGAATTATGAATGGAATAGGAAATCAGATGAAACGAAACATGGGAATGCCTCTATTTTTGGGAACATAAAAAATAAATACCAGAGTCAACCCCATGCTGTCAAACGCTGCCGCCGGCAGCGCTCTTAAGAGGATTTAACAGGGTGAATATTTGAGATTTGTTTGCGATTTGAAGCTTGCTATTTGTCATTTTTAATACAAAACCCCCTTTTTTTACCATATTGGGCTGAAGCTGACAAATGAAAAAATGCAGGAATTCGAAAATGAGGAATTATTCCAAAGGAGGTATATTATCTATTTTTTATGCAGCTTTTCTTGTGTTTTTCGTTCTGACGGTCTCTCGCACCGCTTTCTCCCAGGATCTATATGAACTTGATATTCTCGGTGGTTTGATAGGCAGTCATGAAGACCGCAGCACCTCTTATACCTGGCAGATCTCATATATGGAAGGTATTGGCGATCATTTCGGCTGGAGTTTTTCTTGGCTCAATGAAGGCCACATGCCGAATCATCACCGCGACGGCCCGACATTGCAGCTCTGGGCAAGAAACAGTATTTTAAACCGAAAGCTGTTGCTCGCGGCAGGTGCGGGGCCCTATCTTGCTTTTGATACACAGAACGAACGCGATGGAAATTTTAGTGAAAAGAAGAATGCAGGTGGGGTTTTCAGTCTCGCTGCCATTTGGAATTCAGAAGGTCGATGGTTTCTCCAAGCACGCGTCAACACAGTACTGGTGCACAGAAACTTCGACACGACCGCGCTTTTGTTTGGTTTGGGATACCGGCTTGATTCCGAGCCTTCAACGGAAACTCGAACCAGTGTATCAAGAAAAGCCCGTAGCAAGACGAATAACGAGATTACCGGATTCCTCGGCACTTCCATCGCCATCGGTCCTGATGACAACTCCTTTGCATTCGGGATTGAATACCGGCGGAGTATTGCCCGCCACCTTGAATGGACAATTGGATATATCGATGAAGGCGACAGCACCCTCATGGACCGCAAAGGCATCACAACCCAACTTTGGCCGAATAAATCGTTCTTTGACGATCACCTTACACTGGGTGTTGGCGTTGGTGTTTACTTGGCTGTCGATAATCGCCGAAACCCCGGATCAGATATTTGGGATGATGCCGTCTTGACCGGACTTATTACTGTTACGGGGAGCTATCATTTGAGCGATGGATACCTGATCCGCCTTTCTTGGTCCCGTACGATCACTGATTACGACCGAGACACTGACGTCATTTTAGCTGGCTTGGGATACCGATTTTAGATTTTAAACTTTTAAAAATTACGTCAATAATATTTTGTATGTCACATTACATCCTTCCGCGCCCCGACCGTGAACCGCCGGGCAGGGATACCTGGTGCTTGGGAATAGCCAACAGCATTTCGATATTTTGGAACAGGTCGATATCAGATTTCTCAAAAGCTTTTATGATTGAAATGGGGAATCCTTCGCCCTCCTGCCGGCAATAGGTGAGCGTCCTGGCTGAATAACCCCTTCTCCATGGCTTTACAGGATCTGCCAACAGCGACTGCCAGTCCTCTGGTTTTTTGGATAGGATGTATATTTTGCTCAACGCTGCCCTGCGCTTTTATGCTATTCCTCTCGGTAATTTTTTAGGTCAATTCTATATCTTACAACACAATATTCCTCTGCATAATGTTTAATTGAAACTTATAATTTAAGGGGCTCACGGAAGTCCCACGATAAAAAAGAGTAATAAAAGAAGTGTCTTTCAGATATGAAAAATGGGAGGTGCCAACGGAACCTCCCATTTGCTATTTGGAACATTAGAATTTTGAAAGAGCTGAATCGTTATTCACCGCTTAAAGTAAGTCGGTTATCTAAGCGCGCGGGCTGCCCTCTTTCATGCCTTTGATGATTTCATCTCTGAATTCTTTAGTGTCGGCATATCCATGGACGGTAATGCCGTGCTGAACCACAGCTTCCAGAAGCTCCTTCTCGGAGTCCGCCGATATGGCAACCGAACACCGCTTGTCGGTCTGAGGGTGATCCCTGCAATCTATATATTTTCTTGCCATGACAATATCCTCCTTCCAAGTTATATACAAAATGTTAAATGTTTAAGCGGCATAGATCCGGCATTCGCTAAAGCCACAAGTTAGGCCGTATGAAAAATAATGAAGATGAGGTGAGGGAAAAGTGGAATAAACTCGTGCTTGGAGTCGCTAACCAATGGGGTGACTTCATTATTTCGTTTAAACCGCTTATATAAAATTAAACGTAATCACCTAAATTAGAAATGCAACAGGCAGAAAAAATATATTCGGCGACTCGCGCCGCTCTCATGTTTTTGTCAAGAATGAAGATTTAACAGGGTAAATGTGGGTATGCCTGCCCTGTGGAATGTTTATCCCGTTGGATGCGCAGCCTGTTCAACTGGGGCGAAGCATATTCCTCTGGGGTGGCTAAAGAAACAAACTCTGAGCGCTCTGCGAGCTCTGTGAGAAAAAAACTCGGTCGAAAAGACTTTTTTGAGATGCTTCTAATAACAAAACGCTCTATAGTCGTAGTTCTTTTTATATTGATACTCAGATGCCGTCTTTCTTTTTTCCCTGTAAAACTCGATGAGTCTTATCAGAATGTCCCTGTAAACCGCATCCGCGGGGTTTGAAGAAGCTTTTTCGAGAAGCGGCTTGATAGGAACGGATTCGTTTTCCACGCCGAACTCAAAGAGTTCATTAAATGCTTTAGCCCACACAAGGAAATCCGTATTTTGCAATTGAGCAACCTGTGATCGCAACACCTCCTCCCGGGTTTGTTGGCTGGACCCGGATTCCCTGTTTGGCTGTTTTAGATGCTTTTCGGCAGACGTGTATTCCGAACGCCCCTTGTTCATGCGCCACCAAATTTTAGCCTTTGTTACGTAGTAAAGTGACGGTGTGAAGTCCATATCTCCTGTTCGGGAAAAGGTATGACCCGTTATCTTGCCAAGGGTGCGGGCGGAGAGTTCCCTGACAATTTTTCTCTCATCTTCAAGATACTTTGCAACCTTACTGACAACAGATGTATCGCTGTAAAGATACAGCGCGCGCATGATGTAGAC
>JARRRC010000401.1:0-2842 GCA_037381105.1 Desulfobacterales bacterium | reverse complement strand
GAATTTTCCGTCCCGTCATGGCGGGACGGAAAATTCAAATTTAGATTAAGATACGAGCTTTCTTGACAAATATTCATTTTCATCCTAACAGATATAACCAATAAAATCGTGTAACGATTTTATGAAACGCGGCTATGCTGCTGAGTTGGTGAAAGGCTAAAATCCCTATCCCCATTTGAATTCATCCCGCGCTACAAGCAGCGGGGAATTCAAATTTAAACTACAGGTCAACCGGCATAACGGGCCAACGGGCATAACCTTTTTTAACTTTAGGGCCAGGGTTCCTGTGCTGAACTATAGTTGAAAGCGGAATGGTAAAACAGAAAATGATTGTGCCTCGGCGTATAAGGAGCGGCGATGACAACGGAAATTAAATACCAAGACAAGCCATGGTTGAACAGTTACGAAAAAGGCGTTCCGGAAAATATCGCCTACCAAGAAATATGTCTTCCGGATATTCTTAGAAGAACCGCCGGCAAATTTCCCGATAAAATGGCGCTCCTTTTTGAAGGCTATAAAATAACCAATCGTGAACTCAATGATATGGTGGACCGTTTTGCAGCGGTCCTGAAGTGGTTTGGAATTCAAAAAGGCGACCGTGTTGCCATCCTTCTACCCAACCTCATCCCCTGCGTCGCAGCCTATTATGCCATATTAAGGGTCGGCGGCATCACGGTGATGAATAATCCTTTGTATTCGGACCGGGAGCTTAAACACCAGTTCAATGATTCCGGATCAAAGGTGCTGATCACCCTGGACCTTTTGGGAAACCGAATGATCAATCTGAGACCTAAAACACGGATCGAGCAGATTGTCTACACTTCCATCGGCGATTATCTTCCCTTTCCAAAGAATCTTCTGTTTCCGTTGATTGCAAAAAAGAAGAATCTTGCAGCAGACGTAAAACCTGCCGAAAATGTGTACCGATGGAAAGATGTTCTGAACCGAAAAGTACCGGATCTTCCCGAGATTGAGTTGTCGTTTGACGATGTTGCCATGTACCAGTATACCGGGGGAACCACCGGCATTTCAAAGGGTGTGATGCTGACCCACGGCAACCTCAGCAAACAGGTTCAACAAATCGCCGCATGGTTTCCCGCCTTTGACAGCAATGAAATCATGCTGGGAGCGCTGCCGTTTTTTCATGTGTTCGGCCTGACCACTGCAATGAATCTCGCCATCTACTTGGGATGGGGAGATATTCTGATTCCAAAGCCCCAGCCTGAACCCCTGATCAAGTCCATTCGGAAATTCAAACCGACATTTGCACCGCTGGTTCCCACCATGTATATCGGAATATTGAATCATCCGCATATCGACCAAATCGACTTGACATCCATCTCAGGATGTTTTTCCGGAAGCGCGCCACTCCCATTGGAAGTGATAAAGGATTTTGAAAAGAAAACCGGCGCCGTCATTGTCGAAGGATATGGTCTGACCGAATCTTCGCCGGTAACACACATCAATCCATTTGCCGGCGGCAAACGAAAGGTGGGGAGCATCGGGATTCCCATTCCGGACACGGAATGCCGTATTGTTGACCTCAGTGACGGAAAAACGGACCTTCCCATAGGAGAATCGGGTGAACTCCTTGTGAAGGGCCCGCAGGTTATGAAAGGTTATTGGAACCAGGCTGAAGAGACCGCTGCCACCCTTACAGACGGCTGGCTTCACACCGGAGATATCGGCAAAATGGACGAAGAGGGATATTTTTATATCGTTGACAGAAAAAAAGATATGATTTTATCCGGTGGTTTGAATGTATACCCGCGTGATATAGAAGAAGTATTTTATGAAAATCCCAAGGTTCAGGAAGCTGCCGCCATCGGCATCCCCCATCCCACCCGCGGCGAATCCGTCAAAGTCTTTGTAACGCTGAAAGAAGGTGCAACCGCCACACAGGAAGAACTGATCGAATATTGCAAAGATAAAATGGCCAAGTTCAAGCTTCCAACCGAAATTGAATTCAGAAATGAACTGCCCAAGACAAATGTCGGCAAAATTTTAAAAAAAGATCTCAGGGCAGAGGAGATGGCCAATCGGCAAAAGAAAAAAACTTAATACATATGAATAGAATGCGAATTTGAACTTTTTCTTGACAGTTTAAAGACGCGTTTGTTAAAAATGAATGAGTATTCATTCATTCTGCGATTTTAACCCCTAAGGAGTAAAAAACTTAAAAAAATGCAATCTGTCTTGATATCTCCGGCTAAAGCCTTTGTTTTCGGAATACCCACGGTCATATTCTCGTTGATCATACCCCTGGTGGGTGTTGCAGTTTTTACCTATATCATTGCCCTTCGGCTAAAACCGATGGTCAAAGCCATGCCGGATCGCCGGGTGGATCGCCTGTTGATCCGATGCTTTAAAATGCTGAAGTATGCCCTCGGACAATACCGGCATCCCAGGTATCCGGATGCAGGCATCATTCATATTACGCTATTTGCGGGTTTCGTCATCCTGGCACTTCGATCGATTACCCTTGTGTTGCTCGGAATTTCAGACGGCTATGTTCTCCCGGGAATGAGCGGAGCAACCGGCGCAGGTTATACGGTCCTCAAGGATTTTGCCGGCACATTTGTCCTGATCGCTTGCGTGGCCGCATTGTACCGCCGGCTTGTTATTAAACCGAAACGATACGCAGTACCGGCGAAATACGGCAAAGAACATACCTGGGAGGCCGTGTTTGTGTTGCTTTTGATCTCCGGTCTGGTCACCTGCGATATGCTCTTTGAAGGCAGCGAGTTTGCGGCGCAAATTCAACAAGGATTAAAACCGGAAACTCTCATTCCCATGACCGGAACATGGTTGGCCGCCCACGTGCTGTCTCTCTCGCCGATGG
>JARRRC010000400.1:0-2860 GCA_037381105.1 Desulfobacterales bacterium | reverse complement strand
ATTGGATAGAATTTTTCAGATCATCATGAAACGCATGATAAAGACCGGTCAGGCACCTCACTACACGGAAATTGCGGCTGAAATGGATGTGCCGATAGAGGAAGCACGCAAAGGATTGCATGATCTTTTTTCACCCGGCTTTCCGGGCTGGCTGCTTCCCAATACCGATTACATCGGCTCGTTTCCGCCGTTCAGCAACCTTCCCACCCAATACCGTATCACTATAGACGGCCAGCAGAAGTGGTTCGCTCAATGAGGGTTCGAATCGCTGGCGGTCAGCTGGCTTTTCCCGGAGAAAACAATACTGATCGATGCTCCTTGTCTGGATTGCGGGTTGCCGGTTAGCATAGAAATGCGAAATGGCAATGTTCAAAATGCTGATCCGGAAGGAATAACGGGATATGTATCCGTGCCCTTCAGGCAGTGGTTCAACGACCTTCCATATGCCTGAAGTACCATGAATCTCTTCCGGTCGGAAGAGCATATAAAAAACTGGAGCGGTTTTAAAGCCGGTACCGAGGAAGGAATCAATCCGCTGTCTGATATCGTAAAACTTTTTTCATTAAACCTTTTTACCAAACGGTTAGACGCGAATTACGCTTCCCACATGGATGCGTATTTGATGGAGTTTGTCGGGGCGTTGAAAAAGATGGGTTCTTTTTGGCATCCACCTGAGCAGTAGGGAATAAGCAAAAGATGAAGAGTAATACCTTTAAAGACCATTTTTCCGCTAGCTCTGACAAATACAGTCAATATCGCCCAAATTATCCGGCGATGTTGTTTAATCTTTTATCATCTATAACATCAGGTCATGAGCTTGCATGGGACTGTGCCACGGGGTCAGGGCAAGCCGCCCTCGGGCTGGTAAAATATTTTAATAAAGTCATCGCCACCGATGCCAGTGAGCGGCAGATCGCCAATGCAATCCATCACGAAAAAATTTCATATAAAGTTGCGCCTGCCCATCAAACACCCATTCAGACGGAAACGGTTGACCTGATAACCGTCGCCCAGGCACTGCATTGGTTTGAATTTGATTTGTTCTACAAGGAGGCCGAACGGGTTTTGAAACAAAATGGCATCATCGCAGCCTGGACATATGGCTTGTTTACGATATCGGAGAAAATCGATAAAATTATCCACTATTTTTATTTTAATGTCGTTGGTGAATTTTGGCCGCCTGAAAGAAAACTCGTCGAAAACGGATATGAAGATATTCCTTTTCCGTTCTATAAATTACCGAGTCCTTCTTTTCGTATGTCGGCAGAATGGAGCGTCGAGCAGCTTATGGGTTACCTGGAGACCTGGTCTGCTGTAAAGCGTTACAAAGATAATACAGGCAATGATCCGGTCGAATCCATTGAACAAGAATTAATCAGATTGTGGGATAACAACTCTGGAGTTAGAACGGTTAACTGGCCGTTATCGATGATGATCGGTAGAAAAACACATGCGTGACACGCTGAATTCAATAAGGGGGTTCCATGACATTAACAGCGACCAATCCGGCAAACGGAGAAACGATTAAAATTTACGAAGAAACACCTGTAGCGGAAATGATGAAAAGAGTAGAAAGCGCACACCAGGCATTTACAGCCTGGAAAGAAACGGCCATATCCAGGAGGGCGGAATTAATGAAGGGAGCTTCTCGAATCTTAATCGAAAACAAGGAAGAATATGCAACGATTATGAGCATGGAAATGGGAAAGCCTGTTCGGCAGGGCCGTGCTGAAATCGAAAAATGTGCGTGGGTGTGCGAATACTATGCAGATAACGCTGTTAAAATGTTGCAACCCGAAAAAGTTGAAACAGACGCAAGTAATAGTTTCATATCGTTTCAACCCTTAGGAGTTATTTTGGCGATCATGCCCTGGAACTATCCTTTCTGGCAGGTTTTTCGATTTGCCGCTCCGGGCTTAATGGCCGGCAATGCCGCCGTATTGAAACATGCTTCGAATGTGCCGGGGTGTTCTCTGGCAATCGAAGGTGTTTTCAAAAAGGCGGGGTTTCCCGAAAACCTTTTTCAAAATCTGTTAATTTCCGCCAAAAAAATAAAACATGTTATGAAACATCCGCTGATACGGGCCGTGACGCTGACCGGGAGCAATTTTGCCGGCCAGGAGGTAGCGGCCAGCGCCGGTAAATTGCTTAAAAAATCGGTACTCGAACTTGGCGGCAGCGATCCGTATATCATTTTAGAAGATGCCGATGTTGAAGCAGCCGCTAAAACATGTGTAGAGAGCAGATTGTTGAACTCCGGACAAAGTTGCATCTCGGCGAAACGCTTTGTTGTCGTTGAAGCCGTTCGCCGTCAATTTGAAAATATTTTTGTCGAGCACATGAGAGCGAAAAAAATGGGAAACCCTTTGGAAGAAGACGTTGACATTGGCCCTCAGGCCCGCTTTGATCTGCGGGATAATCTCCATCGACAGGTAACCCAAAGCATTGAAAAATGCGGCAAATTCCTTCTCGGTGGGGAAATCCCCAAAGGAAAGGGAGCCTTTTATCCTGCAACGGTTCTCAGTAATGTTCGAAAAGATATGCCTGCCTGTGATGAAGAAGTTTTCGGACCGGTAGGGGCAATCATTATCGTAAAGGATGAAAGAGAAGCCATTCAAGTCGCAAACGATTCATCTTTCGGTCTCGGTGCAGCCGTCTTCACCGGAGATATCAAACGTGGAGAACGAATCGCCACATACGAATTGGAAGCCGGTTGCTGTTTTGTGAACGCCTTTGTAAAATCAGATCCGCGGCTCCCCTTCGGGGGGATCAAGTCAAGCGGCTACGGACGCGAGCTGTCCCATTACGGGATCAAGGAGTTCGTCAATATTAAGACCGTTTATATACAGTAATATTCGAA
>JARRRC010000399.1:0-3830 GCA_037381105.1 Desulfobacterales bacterium | reverse complement strand
CTTAATGGGAGCCGCTCGATTCTGGTGCCGCAAACATGACTGGGGGCGTCCGGAACCTCTTATAATGAAAGAAGTCGTTCGTTCGAGCTGGGATGCAAAACTTGGGATTGTGGCCGTGGCCCTTATTTTAATAATTGTATACGGCGGGATCTCTTCACCCACGGAAGCCTCCGGAATTGCAGCTGCATACTGTCTGATTGCTGGCACTTTGCTGACGCGAGAGATTAAACTCAAAGACATACCGTCAATATTTCTTTCCAGTGGGCGGGTTAATGGCTTGCTGGCGCCCGTGGTCTCGGTTTCTATCGTACTGCAGCAGGTTTTTTCAATCCTCGGGGTTCAAGATGTCGTCTCTAATTTTGTGCACAGCTTTGGAAGTTATTATGTAATGCTGGGCGCCATGATGTTCAGCATTGTTCTGGCCGGCGCTATCATGGAATCCATTTCCGTATGCATCATACTCGCCCCGATTTTGGCGCCCATTGCAGTATCCATCGGAATGAATCCGATTCACTGGGGTGTTGTTTTTATCGTGGGTCTGTCAAATGGGTGCCGCCATTTTTGATTTTCGTATTTATTGCCTGGATTACGATCATGCTGGTCCCATGGCTGAGCCTGGTTTTTGTCTGAAGCAAGGATTACTATGAGTTTTGAACCATCGACAATCCTGGTACTATCGATTGTTTCTTTTGCAGCCTTGCTTCGATCGACCTTCGGATTTGCGGACGCGATGTTCGCGATGCCTCTCCTTGCTGTTATCATCGGACTAAAAACAGCAACGCCGCTCATGGCCATCGTGGCCATGACGATTTCAACTACGATTCTGATAAAAAACTGGCGTGACGTTCAAATTAAAAGCGCCGGGCGCTTATTCATTTCCTCTCTGGCCGGAATTCCCGTTGGCTTATGGTTTTTAAAAGGGACCCATGACACCTTCATGAAACTGATTTTAGCGTTTGTTATCATTTGTTTCTCTACCTACAGCCTGATCAGACCCAGGTTGACGGCAATTAATAGTGAAAACCCGGCATATATCTTCGGATTTTTTGCGGGACTGCTAGGGGGAGCATACAACACCAACGGCCCTCCGGTTGTCATATACGGGTCATTGAGAAAATGGGCCCCGGCCAGTTTCAGGGCAACATTACAGGGATATTTTTTCATGGCGGGTATTTTTATTTGTCTTGGTCATTGGTTTGCAGGGCTTTGGACCCATAAAGTGCTCTACTTTTATTTGTTTTCTCTGCCGCTGGTTTTTGTGTTCACTTTTATTGGAGGCCATTTGAATCAAACCATTCCAAAAGGAAAATTTGATCGAATTATTCACTCTCTATTGATCGTTATCGGCTTGTTCTTATTGATACAAACACTTCAATGAACGACTTGAACCTTTATTGAGCATTGAAATAATGATCTGATATGGGGTGTTTGATATCGACCATTCGGATATCCGAACGGATATCGATAACAACCGATGCAGGTTTTCATATCGGCTTAAGGTGATGCTTGACATCGGGACGCATTGTTAATACATGGTACAGTTGTCAAGTATATAGACACCCGGCGCTCACTTAAACTTTGCTTCTGACTTTGGTTCGTTGCAATATAAAATTATGTCACAGGTAACAATGAAAACTTACAAGATACTGCTGGTTGACGACGATCTATTAATTTTGCAGTCGATCTCTTCTGCACTTGGACAAGAAGGATATCATGTCACTACCGCTGCTAATGGAGAAAAAGCTATTGAATTAATAGAAGAGAACCATTTTGATTTGGTCCTCACCGATTTGGTGATGGAACCTGTAGACGGTATGGGGGTTTTGAAAAAAGCAAAAGAAAAAAATCCCGACGGCATCGTCATTATCTTAACCGGTTACGGTGATTTAATATCCGCGATTGAAGCTTTGAGGCTTGATGCCGACGATTACCTGCTAAAGCCTTGCGAGCCTGAAGAATTAATTTTTAGAATTTCCAGTTGTTTGGAAAAATTGGAACTCAAACGGAAGGTCAAAGCTTATGAAACCATAGTGCCGGTTTGTTGTGAGTGCAAGAGTATTAGAGACGACACCGGAAAGGAAATTGGAACCGGTGAATGGATGCCGGTGGAACAATATATATTGACGAAATCCAAAATAGCGGTTTCACCGACCTACTGCCCTGATTGTATAAAAAAAGAGCTTGAACGTATTAAAATTTTAAAAGATCTCGATAACAGTCCTTAAATTACAGAAGAGACCAATAAGGATTATCGATTATATTCATATCCACGATCAAAAAGGGGAAGTTTATGTCGTTGATTACGATTTCATACAGCGCGGGAACTGACGGCCGGAGTATTGCTCGCCGTGTTGCGGATGATCTCGGCCTTGAGCTTTACGATGACCAAAAAATTCAGGAAATCGTCGTTTCACTGGGTGTTCGAACTGAAGATATTAAAGAACTGGATGAAAAAGAACCCGGATTTTTTGACCGCCTTCTGAGCCGCAAACCGGACATTTATTCGAGATGTTTGGATTCAGCAGTTTATTCGGTCGCCCAGAAAGGTGATGGAGTGATTGTCGGGCACGGCAGCCAGACCCTGCTTCAGGACTTTGGGTGTGCACTGCACGTTCTTATTAATAATAATAAGGAAAACCGTATTCAACATCTTATGATACAAGAGGGTATGAAGCGAGAGGCTGCCGAAAAAGTGATCCGAAAGAGTGACAGCACGTTAAAAGGATTCTTCCGTTTCGCGTATCAACGTGAATGGGATGATCCGACAATTTACGATATGGTGATAAATACCGAAAAAATGGGGAGTGAAACCGCTGCCGGACTGATCGTCGAAGCGGCTCGATCTGAGGAGATGAAGGCCTGCAGTCTGACAGCCATCGATTCCATGAGGCGGCTTTCTCTTGCAAAGAAAATCGAGGCTGAACTGATTAAAAACAACATATATGTCCACAACCTGAATATTGAAGTTCTTGAGAACGGTGTGGTCAATATTACCGGTACGGCCCTGACCGCTGAAAGAAAGAATCGCGTTCTTCGAATTGTAAAAGATATACCGGAAGTTTCGGACGTCAACTTGTCCGTATATCTTCGATCAACAAGCTGGTAATCATTGTCTGACCGAGAAGTTGTCTTCAGGCAAAATCCGAATATCGGTCAGAGGATCGCTCTACCAGAGGGTCGAGAATTCGCTGAAAGCTCGAAGTTTTAAAAAAATTTGCTTTCATCTTTAAGCGTGTTTTTTTGCCTCCAACCGTGAAGCGCATGCCTTGATTTAATTTGCCGGCAAAATTACCGTCATGACGACACCACCGCGGGGAGAATTTTCTGCCGCTTCGGGTATGCCGGGTCCTGTATCGGTTATTTTAACTACAATTTTTCTGTTTTTAAGCGTCGTCTTTATCGTTATCTCTCCACCTGTCGATATCTCAGCCATTGATCCGTTTTTAGGGTAGAGTGCGCCTATCATGGCTTCCGATGCATTGTTAATCAGGTTTAAAAAGCATTGATTCAACTGCAAAGGCGAGGCATTAATCTCGGGAATTTTTGATGATAGATCCAGATTAACTCTGATTCTGTTTTTCTTCAAATGAGAGCGAACCAAATCGACGATATTTTCTATGATATCGTTTACATTGGTGGACTGTTTTAGTTCCTTTCCCGGACGATTCAAATCCAGCAAATTTTTAACCGTATCACGGATGCTGCCAAAAGCACCTTTCAACAACGATAGCTGTCCGGACAGTTCTTCATCGCCGTTATACTTATTTTTCAGTGTTCCCAGCATTACGGTAACCGCCTGCAAAGGAGAATTGATTTCGTGAGCAACGGAT
>JARRRC010000398.1:0-2876 GCA_037381105.1 Desulfobacterales bacterium | reverse complement strand
AGGATAGATTGAATCCGATCAGGATGGTTCCCAGGTCTTTTGCGTTTATATCCCAGCCGTATCGCGTTTTAAGATACACATCTATGGAGCCTGAGGGAGAAGCGGAGAGGACATCATGGATTCCACGAATAGCCTCAATCTCATGAAACGGAAGACCTCGAACAATAAAAACCGGCGGATGGCCTCGAGCCTCTTTCATTCTGTCAAAATGCAGAACAAATTTATTTCGAAGAATTTTGACGGTGTTCTTTTTCTTAAGGCTTTGCAGACGTGTATTATCGGTTACCTCTTCACCGATGACGATGTCTCCGGCAATCCAGAAAAGGGACGGTTCGGTGGCATGCCTGAATTCATTATTGTTCAGCACGACACAAATGTATTTTCTGGAAAGGGCATCCTTAACACCCTCATTATAATAGCCCCCTAATCCGGATAAGCCATTTTTATAGAGCTTATTTTCAAGTTCAGATACTTTTGCGCGATCCTCGTGGTCGAGCCACTTTACGTCTAAAATTCCTTTGGTGGATCTAAGCACCGCCTCGATCTGTTCAAGATGTTTATTCATTTTTATCGACAGTAATAATTTCTTTTTCCCCTAACCTCAACCCTTCCAACAAATGTTTGTCCTCTTCCTTTAAAAGAATTTTTCCGTTATTATCTTTGATGGTGTTTTCAAGAATTTTGTTGATCGAATTCCGGTCAACCCGTTCTTTCTTGAGGAGCGCTGCCAGTTGAAGCGCGCACCAATTCTTTTCATATGCATCCTTGCCTTGTGAAATCCCATTTTGAAGTAATGTCATAATTCCATCAAGGGGATAGGGGACCATCCAGTTCCTGAAATTTTCGATATGGGCCAGAAGAAGTTCTGCTTTGACACGAAAAGGGGCTCCCTCAAGCCCGAGAATGCTCCATTCTTTTTCTGTTTCCGGATACCTTGCAATATACGCTACCAGATCATCCCTGAATTCAGCGAGCAATTTTCCGGATAACGGATACTGTTTGGGGTCGCTCAAATAGGCTCTTTCCAGCAGGGCTTTGGTGATGGGCAAGATTTTATCATATTCAATCTTTGATCTCGTGGATTCCACAAGGGATATAAAAGCCTTTTTTGTGTCCGGGCCGATGGACCAGTTTTTACACTGTTTATAAAAAAGATACTCATCAATGTATGCAGCGGTTGCTGAATTCAGAAAATACTTTATCGACAGATTTTCGCCGATAAAAAAATCTTTTCCGGCCAGGTAGTGAAGTTTTGGAAAATCAAGTGTTTGAATGTCTGCATCGGAAAAATAATCAGCGATATACGAAGAGGTCCAACGCTCTTTAATAAGGATGGATGCTAAAGACGATACATTAATTTTCCCAAGAGACTGTTTCACCTTTTCATTATTTTCCAGTACAACTTCGGACTGTACTAAATTTGAGCACGAAATCGGCTGGTTTGAAGCCATGATCAGCAAATCCGAGCCTCCAAGAAATACATGAGAATACTTGAATTCCTGTTGCACCGTGTTCAGGATCATTTCAATCATGCCGGGACTGGAAACGACGGTATGAGCCCACTGCATTAGCACACCCTTTTCGGTTAAGTGGTTTTTAACCAGTTGATAAAATTCCCGGGTGAAAAGCGAATCGACTCCTGTGACCCAGGGATTACTGGGCTCAGAGATGATGATATTCCATTTCTTTTTACTCCTCCCAATAATGCGAAAGGCGTCACCCATATGGATATGAACTCTCGGATCTTTATGAACACCGTGTGTGAACTCCGAAAAATAAGGGAGGGCTTTGACAACGGAAGGTGATATTTCGGCGACGTCGATCCGCTTAACATCCGGATAGAGTGCCAGCTCTCCAACGGTAACACCCGTGCCAAGGCCGACCACCATAATGTTGTTTCTTTTTTCTGCCAGCAGGGCCGGTATGTGGGCAAGGAGCTCAAGCGTATATATGTCTCCGATAGTGGAAGAGTCTGATTTGCCGTTGATAAATAATGCCATTGATTTTTTATCGAACAGCGGAAATTTTTTTCTGTCTTGTGTTACCGCTACGGTGGCCGTTGGCCCATCGTTATAATATTTTACTTCAAATCCTTTATCCAATGTTTTGAAAAAGTTTTTGGAATCGGAAAAAGAATACGGCAAAGGGGTTCGAAGACGAAATGTCCCCGCCGTAAAGTTTTTTGGGTTATAAAAAGAAGAAGAAAACCCCATAAAGCCGATGGCAATGAACAATAGAGCGGATGAGACAATAAACTTTTTGGACAAATGCCAGCCGGCAAGTCCGGCGGATAAAGCCGATAAAAACGTAGCCGTTAAAAACACTCCCCGGTTGTTAAAAACGTAGTATAGAACGATGCCGCCGATCAGGCTTCCGATCAGGTTTCCTGCAGTGTTCCATGAAAAAATCATTCCCGAATACTGCCCGACTTTGGGCAAATCTCGTTTTAATTCATGAAAAATTATCGGAATGGTAGCTCCCATCAGACCTATGGGCAAAATCAAAATGACGGTCAGGCCCAAAAAGACCTGAAGGTAATATCCCCAGAAACCGGCGATGTTGGACTGAAAAGATATCCGGATCAGATGTGCCCAGTAGGGCCATTTGTCCAATGTGATAAAAATAATCAGCAGAAATATTGATATCAAAATCTGATTGACATATAACAGCCACCTTGGAATTTGTTTAAGAGCGCCGATGACAAAGCTCCCGGCGGCAATTGAGAGTATAAAAACCGAAACAATAATCGTAAAGGAATATGAGGAACTTCCCAGTGAAAGGTTGGTAATCCGAATCAATACATTTTCCAGACTCATAACATAAAAACCGCTCAAAAAGGCGATAGAATAAAGGAGAAGCGGCGGGAACATGCCGAT
>JARRRC010000397.1:0-2883 GCA_037381105.1 Desulfobacterales bacterium | reverse complement strand
GTTGATCGAAGTGATAATACTGTGCGGCCCACATCTGATTTTGGCCGACTTCGGTGGTGATAATGGCCTTGCCTTTCGTCAGTTTATAGAGCATTTCAACCACAAATTGGGGTTTTATGGTGTCTTCCTGTTTATAGGCCAGCGGCTGAGTGTCTCTCCAAAGTTGAATTTTATCAAACCATTTCTTCCGTTTTTTCTTCAAATCCCCCAGGCCTTCTTTATCCAAAAGCTGGTTCAGCTTCACCAGAGTTGTTTTACAGTCTCCGACAACAGGAGCGGTAACCGGGATGTTTTTGCGGATGGATGTGGGATCGATATCAATATGAACGATCTTGGCGTTGGCTGCAAAAACATCGGTTTTTCCGGTCACGCGGTCGTCAAATCGAACACCGATACCGATCAACAGATCACACTCGCCGGTGCACATGTTGGCGCGATATGTTCCGTGCATACCGATCATGCCGAGCCAGAGAGGATCAGTTCCCGGAAATCCGCCAAGACCCATCAGAGAAGTGGTCACGGGGATCTGGGTTTTTCGAGCAAGTTCCGTCAACTCCTTGGCGGCTCCTGAGAGAATGACGCCGCCGCCCGCAAAAATCATTGGTTTGTTCGCATTTTTAATCAATTCCACAACCTTGTGAAGCTGTTTTACATTGGGACTATAGGTCGGGTTGTAGGATTTAAGATTGACTTTTTTAAAAGGCTTGTAGTCCACGGCGGTAACGCTGACATTTTTCGGTATATCCACGAGAACAGGTCCGGGCCGCCCTGATTTTGCAATCATAAAGGCTTCCTTGATAATTCTGGCAAGATCTTCGGTTTGTTTAACGAGATAGTTGTGTTTGGTGCATGGCCGGGTAATTCCAACCGTATCGACTTCCTGAAAGGCGTCGTTGCCGATGAGATGTGTCGGGACCTGACCGGTAAATATGACAACAGGAATAGAATCCATATATGCGGATGCAATGCCGCTGACGGTGTTGGTTGCGCCGGGCCCGGATGTTACCAGACACACGCCCACCCGACTGCCGGCTCTGGCATAACCGTCGGCAGCATGGACGGCACACGCCTCTTGCCGGACGAGGATATGCCGGATTTCTGATTTTTCGAGTTCGTCATAGATGTCGATGACCGCGCCACCCGGATATCCGAAAATCGTATCGACACCCTCTTCTTGTAATACCTTCATCATAATTTGTGCACCTGTGAGTTTCATGTTACTTTCCTTCCTTTTTGTCAATTTAGATCAAGTTCTTGACATAGATAAAAAATTAATTTTTTTACTTCACGACCGCTCCTTTGCCGGCAGATGAAACCATACGGGCATATCGGGCCATATAACCCCGGGTAATCTTGGGCGGCGGTGGAGACCAACCGGATAACCGATCCTTGATTTCGTTATCCGAAACTCTGAGTGTCAATTTTTTTGCCGGGATATCGATAGCGATCACGTCTCCGTCTTTCACAACGGCGATGGGTCCTTTCTGCATGGCTTCCGGTGAAATATGACCGATGGCGGCGCCTCGTGTTCCTCCTGAAAAACGACCGTCGGTCAGTAGGGCAACGTGTGCGTCGAGTTTCATCCCGGCGATGGCAGATGTGGGTGTAAGCATCTCACGCATCCCCGGACCGCCCATGGGGCCTTCGTATCGAACGACAATAACATCTCCCGGTTGGATTTTACCCCCCATGATCGCCCGGGTTGCATCTTCTTCTGAGTCAAACACCCGGGCCGGACCTTCATGCCGCAGCATTTCATCCAAAACAGCAGATTGCTTGACCACGCAACCTTCAGGAGCCAGGTTGCCGAACAGTACGGCAAGTCCGCCTTCCGGGTGGTATGGATTCTTGATGGATCGAATAACATTGGGATCCAGAATGCCGGCATTTTTTATATTTTCTTCGATGGCTTTGCCGGTGACCGTCAGGCAGCTTTCACGGATCAGGCCGGCTGTGGAGAGTTCCTTGAATAGCGCCGGAATTCCGCCCGCACGATTCAGATCCTCAAGATGATGGGGACCCGCAGGACTGAGCGAGCAAAGGTGGGGCGTTTTTTTACTGATATCGTTGATCTGGTGGAGATCGATGTTGACATTTGCTTCCTTTGCGATTGCAGGAAGATGCAGAACCGTGTTGGTTGAACAACCCAGTGCCATATCAACGACCAAGGCATTTTGAAAAGCTTGCTCGGTCATAATTTTTGAAGGCGTTATGTGTTGTTCCAGAAGTCGGATAACCTGCATACCGGCTTCTTTAGCCAGGCGGATACGGGCCGCCATAACAGCAGGGATGGTACCGTTACCCGGCAAACCCATGCCGATGGCTTCCGTCAGACAGTTCATGGAATTTGCGGTGAACATACCGGCGCATGATCCGCAGGTGGGACATGCAGCGTCTTCGATTTTTAAAAGCTGGTCTTCGGTCATATCGCCGGAGAGCACAGCACCGACGGACTCGAAAACCGTGATGAGGTCGATTTTGTCGGTATTCGGTCTTTCAGGGTGTTTACCGGCCAGCATGGGACCGCCGCTGATGACAATGGACGGCAGGTCAAGACGGGCGGCCGCCATCAACATACCCGGAACGATTTTGTCGCAGTTGGGAACCAGGACCAGGGCATCGAAGGAATGGGCGACGGCCATAACTTCAACGGAGTCGGCGATCAGTTCGCGGCTCGCCAGAGAATATTTCATTCCTTCATGGTTCATGGCAATGCCGTCGCAAACTCCGATGACGCCGAATTCGATGGGGGTTCCTCCCGCCATATAGATCCCTGCTTTGACGGCTTCTACAATCTTGTCCAGATGAATATGTCCCGGGATTACCGCATTTGCGGAATTGGCGATACCGATGAGTGGTCTTTTGATTTCAGCATCGGTGTAT
>JARRRC010000396.1:837-3724 GCA_037381105.1 Desulfobacterales bacterium | reverse complement strand
GAGAGAAAGTATCGAATAATAAACATATGCATATATGAATGGGTTTATCAAGCGGTATGATATCCTATTTAACAATAAATTCTGTAAAGCTGTTGTTGTTTGACCGGGATTATGATACAATTTAGCCCTTATTTTCATAACCCGTGTTGGCTCCATTAGAAGGAGGAGTGAAATTATGCCGGTTTATTTATGGACGGGGAAGGATCGACACGATAAGACCAAAAAAGGTGAAATGGAGGCGCCTTCCGAAGAGGCTGTGCGTTCCGAACTCACCAGAAGAAAGATTACGTCTGCCAAGATTAAAAAGAAACCAAAGGACCTGTTTGAAAATGTCTCTTTCATGCAGCCCAAGGTGAAGCAGTCCGATATCATCATTTTTTGCCGGCAATTTTCCACCATGATTGACGCAGGGCTTCCCATTATCCAATGTCTCGATATTCTTTACGCCCAGAACGACAACAAAACATTTAAGAAAATGCTCAAAGAGGTAAAAGCAAACGTCGAAAGCGGACAAACGCTTTCGGAATCATTGAGAAAATATCCCAAGCAGTTTGATGATCTCTTTGTAAATATGATTTCCGCCGGTGAAGCCGGCGGCATCTTGGATTCGATTCTAAGACGGCTGTCGGCTTATCTGGAGAAAGCGGCGAAGTTAAAAGCCAAAATAAAAGGGGGCATGACCTATCCGGTTGTAACCATAGTGATTGCCTGTATCGTCGTTGCCATCATCATGGTTTTCGTCATTCCCGTGTTTGAAGAAATGTTTTCGGGCATGGGAAGCGCACTTCCGGCTGCCACCCAATTTGTGGTTAATTTGAGCAGGGCTGTCAAATCAAACATTTTTTATATTATCGGCGCAATCATTATAGCCATCATTGCCATTCAGCGTTTTTATAAAAAGGAAAAAGGAAAGGTCTTAATCGATGACTTCCTGTTGAAGCTGCCGCTGTTCGGGCAATTAATTCGTAAAGCCGCTGTTGCCAAATTTACGCGGACCATGGGGACAATGCTTGCCAGCGGCGTTGCAATATTGGATGCGCTTGAAATTGTTGCCAGGACCGCCGGCAACAAGACCATTGAAAAAGCCGTTTTTGATACCCGAACCGCCATTGCGGAAGGTCGAACAATGTCAGATCCGCTGGCCGAAAGCGGGGTTTTTCCCTCGATGGTTTGCCAAATGATTGCCGTTGGTGAATCCACCGGTGCTCTGGATGCAATGCTTACAAAAATTGCCGATTTTTATGAAGAGGAAGTTGATCAGGCCGTTGAAAACCTGACGTCATTGATAGAGCCGTTTATGATCGTGTTTTTAGGTGTGGTGATCGGCGGGTTGGTGGTGTCCATGTATTTGCCCATATTTAAAATGGCGTCGGCTTTGGGTTGATGAATCATAAATTCGCTATTGAATATTATGCACAGTTCTTCAATGATACCCGAAGGCGAATTATACCATAAGCTTAAATGGCTTATGTTCTTTCGAATCCTTTTTGCTACATTATTGTTGAGTTCAACAATTGTCGTTCAGCTCAATGAAAAAACTTACCCTTCCGCCAAACCTTTCACTCTCCTTTACGGACTCATTATTGTCATATTTCTCCTTTCGATTTTCTATGCCTTTATTTACCGTACGCAAAAAATAAAGCTACTTTTTCCGTATCTTCAAATCGGACTCGATACCTTTTGGGTAACGTTGATCATTCTGATTACCGGAAGTTTTACCAGTGTCTTTTCTTTTTTATACCTGGTGGTCATTATCTATTCAAGCATGATCATATTCAGAAAAGGCAGTATGATCATGGCCGCGCTTTGCAGCATCCAGTACGGCGTTTTGGTTGACCTGGAATATTACGGGATCATCAGTCCTTATTTTTCGAAAGCGAGCAGCCCTATCGGCAGCTATACCTGGGACTTTGTGTTTTTTAAGGTGATGATTACCATGGTGGCATGCTTCGCGGTTGCCTTTTTAAGCGGTTTGCTGGCGGAACAGTTAAGACGGACAAGAAAAGAGCTATCCGTCATGAAAGATCGGATAGTGCGTGTGGAGAAAATGGCCTATTTGGGTGAGATGGCGGCCGGCATGACCCATGAAATCAAGAATCCTCTGGCGTCGCTGGCGGGATCGATCCAGATTTTAAGAAAAGAAATTCCCTACAACTCCGAACATGATAAACTGATGCGGATCGTACTGCGTGAAACAGACCGGCTCACCGCACTTGTGAATAATTTTCTTTTGTTCGCAAAACCTCCGGTCGGCAAAATCCAGAAAGTAGATCTCGAAAATGCCTTGACAGAAACCATAAAGCTTTTTGAAAAAAATCAAAACACCAGCTCCAAGGCATCGATTATCACCGATTTTACTCCCAATCTATGGGTTGAAATGGACCCCGTTCACCTCCGCCAAGTCATGTGGAACATCCTTCTAAATGCCGCCGAGGCAATTGTAAGTGAAGGGCTTATCAAGGTTAAGACATATCCTTTAAAGCAGCGCTTTGCATGCATTGAAGTTGATGACAATGGTTGCGGCATGACAAAAACGCTCATCCAGTCGATGTTTGACCCCTTTTTCACAACAAAACCCAGCGGAACGGGTCTTGGCCTTTCCATTGTTCACAGAATTCTCGAATCCTACAATACCTGGCTCGATGTTGACAGCGAAGTCGGCAAAGGGACGCGATTTACTTGGAAATTAAATCGGATATATCTACAAACTTAATCTTGACACCTACCTATAAATAGGTTAGCAAAACAAGTTTAACGTTTGAAACATCATTTTTGCCGATTGAAAATTAATCGCTTCGGACAGGATTAAATTTTTCCAGAACAACGGGTGGATAATGGCTCGTAATGAGAAAATGGATAAAAAGAGTGCCATCATAGAAAATCGAAA
>JARRRC010000396.1:0-790 GCA_037381105.1 Desulfobacterales bacterium | reverse complement strand
ATACTGTCCGCGATATCATGAAGGCCGTAGAGACGTCACCGGATCTCCTTGCCCCGGATAATCCTGTTTTTGTTGTGGCCGGACGGATGATGGCTGTCAACCGATTCGGTAAGGCTTCCTTTATCAGATTCAGGGATCGGACCGGTCAACTTCAGGCATATGTAAGAAAAGACAAGATCGGAAACGACGCTTACCATCTTTTTAAACAATTGGATATCGGAGATTTCGTCGGCCTCAAAGGCGGTATGTTCCAAACAAAAACAGGTGAGTGGACGCTTTTGGTCACTGAATTTACACTTGTGTGCAAGTCAATGCGGCCCTTGCCGGAGAAATTTCATGGGCTCAAAGACCCTGAAAAGCGGTATCGTCGCCGATATATCGATTTAATAATGAACTCCGATGTAAGAGATATCTTTATAAAGCGCAGTAGAATCATCCAGGCCATACGCACCTTTCTTTTGGATCGGGATTTCCTTGAGGTGGAGACACCGATGATGCAACCGATTCCAGGAGGAGCAGAAGCGACTCCTTTTGTTACTCACCATAATGCGCTGGGGATAGATCTCTTTTTGCGAATAGCGCCTGAATTATATCTCAAGCGTCTGGTTGTCGGAGGGTTTGAAAGGGTTTTCGAAATCAACAGGAACTTCAGAAACGAAGGGGTTTCTACCCGACACAATCCCGAATTTACCATGCTCGAATTTTATCAGGCCTATGCCGGTTACGAACAAATGATGGATCTTACAGAGGAGATGTTTTGTTACATCGCCCGGGAAGTTATGGGTTCGAC
>JARRRC010000395.1:0-2890 GCA_037381105.1 Desulfobacterales bacterium | reverse complement strand
ATTTATGATTTGAAGACGACATAAACCCGCACCAATTATCTACCTTACCATATTATCAGAATCTTGTTAATACCTGAATTTCGCATAAAATATTTTAACTTTTGCCTGTCTATCTTAAATATTGGGTTGCGTTGTGATGTCCTGGTTCACGCCGCTTGTTTTGAAAATATATAACCATGGACTGGCATTGTCGAAATTTCCTTGAACAAGACCTGTCCAGGTGATATTATAAGAGAAGCCATGAGACCCAGATTCTCGATTTTGAAAAACTTATCTTTGCCCTATAATATTTGCAAGGCTGCACTGAAAACATTCTACAAAGACGATGGCTTCACTCTTTCTTCTTCTATTTCATTTATTTTTCTTTTTTCAATTATCCCCTTTTCAACGCTTAGTTTTTTTGTTTTCAATGCCATAGGCCGATCGGTTTTTACAGCAGATATCTGGACAAATAGGCTCATCGAACTGATTGCCGACGAGCTGATCCAAATTATTCCATTTATAACCAAAAAATGGGTCAAAACCTATATTATCAGCCCAAAGGCCTATGGATCATTTACCATGTTCAGTTTTTTATTGCTGCCGATAATCAGCGGATTTATCTTTCATGAGCTCGAAATATCCTATCGCAAAATATTCAAACTGCCGGGACGGCACTTACTCTTCGGCCAGATTTTTTATTCAATTGCCAGTATATTTGCGGTACTTCTTCTTTACACCTCCAATTTTCTCTGGTTGATACTTTCATCGACAGCATCACAAATCCATTCTTTTCTCAGCACCAATTCCTACCTGAAAGAAGTATTGTCATTCACATCCAGCTATTTTTCCGCTATTGTTACAGATGTGGTTTCAATAGTTATTCTCGGTATATTCTTTCTTGCCACGGTTAAAATATTTCTAAACATTAAGATCCGAATGAAATACAGGCTTATTTCAGCAGCCCTTTTTTCCGTCTTATGGATGGTTGCAAGGAGAGTGTTTAAACTGTATCTGCTTCATATTTCTCGAGTGAATCTTCTCTATGGCTCATTGAGCTCGGTCATCCTCATATTGCTGTGGATTTATTATTCTTCTGCAACCCTGCTTTATTCGGTGGAAGTGATGCATGTACTGCATTCGGGTCAATTCAAACGCTGACGTTTTTCTGCTTCAGAAGTTTAATGCTATTATCGCACATGGATATATCGGTATTTAAGGGGTGCGCCTTTTCGTTCAACAATACCTTCCCGCAGGTTCCTCGCGCAGAGATCTTTGAAAAATGCTCATTTTTGTTCGAGCTCAAGGAAGGCGAAAATTTTAACCACAGGAATACATATAGTATTTTGAGGATTAACCCGCCAAAGTTCGGTGGCGGGTTAAAATTTGAGCCTGACGCAGAAATTGGGCAAAAAGGTGCGTTTTGCTAAGGTCTCGCGTAGCAGGCAGCTTAGCGGAGTGACGTTGTCATCTCAAGGTCTCCTTAAATCGATATCCGACCCCCCGTACGGTCTCAATGAATCGGCCGACGGAACCGAGTTTTTTTCTGAGCCCCACAATCTGAACATCGACGCTGCGATCCGTGACCGGATAATCATCTCCCCGAACCGCATCCACGATTTGTGTTCGTGTAAACACCCATCCGGGCCGCCGTACCAGGTAAGAAAGGACCTGAAACTCGGTATACGTCAAGGTTACCGGGGTATCATCCACACGAACTTCCCGCCGTCCCGGATGAATGGTCAGATTGTGAATCTGAATCACGGCGGTGTCCT
The DNA here is from genome assembly GCA_037381105.1 of Desulfobacterales bacterium. Taxonomy (GTDB): domain Bacteria; phylum Desulfobacterota; class Desulfobacteria; order Desulfobacterales; family UBA11574; genus UBA11574. Next base: position 1,136 of record JARRRC010000395.1, on the reverse strand, counting down.
CGGGTTTCTCGTCTTTCGATCGACGGATGACTGCTTTGATCCTGGCTAAAAGAACCCTGGGGCTGAACGGTTTGGTAATATAATCGTCGGCTCCTAGTTCCAGGCCGGCGACAATGTCCGCCTCACTTCCTTTGGCTGTCAACATGACAATAAAAATATTCCGGGTTCGGGGATTATTTTTCAGACGGCGGGTCACTTCAAGGCCGTCCATACCCGGAAGCATAAGATCCAGAATGATCAAGTCCAATGGTTCGGAAGTTGCGGTTTTTAAGGCGTCTTCTCCGGAACTGGCACAAAACACCTGATAGTTTTCCCGGGCCAGATTATATCTCACCAGTTCCAGAATGTCTTGTTCGTCTTCAACCAGGAGAATGCGTTCTTTCGTCATAATATCAGCCTCTTTCAAAGGTCTCGCATCGTGAATCTATAATATTTGGTTAGGAAATTGTTAAACCGAATCTTGCTTCAGACCATTTCAAACCTTTGTTATCATTTTGTTAGTTTTTCATTAATTTTATGTAAGATTCGAGTATCAATCGATACTCTTTTTGGCTTCCCCCCACAACGCATCCTTTTCTTTTTGGGAAACCGATCGTATATCCCTTTGACTGTTTGCAATTCGTTTTTCCATATGCCTAAAGCGCCTTTCGAATTTGTTAGTGGAATCTCTCAACGCGGTTTCGGGATGAATGTTGGCAAACCGGGCCACATTTGCAAGGGTAAAGAGAATATCTCCAAATTCCAACGCCAATCGATGTTGATTTTCTCGGGATTGTTCTTGCCTTTGAACCTCTGTTTTTAACTCTGACCACTCTTCTTCAACCTTCTCCATAACCCCGTAAATATCTTCCCAGTCAAATCCTGTTCTGGCTGCACGTTCGGAAATTCTGTAAGCACGCATCAAGGCCGGAAGGCTTGCGGGAATGGAGTCCAGAACCGAAGCATCCGGGGAAGCGTTTTTTTCTTCCATTTTAATTTTATACCACTGATTTCGGACATCATCAACACTGCCGACGCTGTCATTGCCGAAAACATGGGGGTGTCTGTGAATCAATTTTTTTACATTTTGATCCACAACATCTTTGATGCCAAAATACCCTTTCTCGTTAAAGAGACTGATAAGAAAAAGAATATGA
>JARRRC010000394.1:0-2902 GCA_037381105.1 Desulfobacterales bacterium | reverse complement strand
ATTCTTTTCGTTTCAGTTGATAAAGTTACGGTTTTTGACTGGGTATTTTTATCTCCCTGGTCATCAACGACCGTAAGGGTAACCGTGTAGGTTCCGAACTCCCTATACCAATGACTTGGATTTTTGCCGGTGCCGGTGCTGCCGTCGCCAAAATCCCAATACCATGACACAATGGTTCCGTCACTGTCGATGCTGCGGTCGGTGAATGTCACTCTTTTTCTTCTTGTATCATAGGTGAAATCAGCAGCAGGCGGATTATTTTCAATATTGTTCAAGATATTTTGCGTGACGTAAATTGTACTATCTGCTGTACCCTGAAGTCCTCCAACGTCTTTTACCGTCAATTTGAATTTGAGGTTTTTACCCAGCCGATCTGTTTTCGGCGCTTTAAACGTTGTTACGGCAGATGTAGGCTCAGATAAGGACACAGGGTCGCCTTCAATCTGGGTCCACTGATATGAGGAAATCCCGTCGTCAGAATCCGTTGAAGCCGATCCATCCAATCTCACTAAGGTCTCTTCTGCTGCCTCTGCATAATCCGGAGTAACAACCGCTGCCGGCGGCTCGTTCTGCCAGCTGATATTGACAATGCACGAGTCCGTATTTTGCAGCCCGCCGGTATCGGTTACGGTAAGATTAAAGGTCAGAGAAGCGCCGTCAGATTCAACCTTCGGAGCTGTAAAGGTTGGCTGCGACAGCGCCGGATTTGAAAGGGATATTGTCGGCCCCCCTGTCTGGGTCCACAGATAAGAAGTAATCCCGTCATCAATATCCAGAGAAAGCGTTCCGTTCAGCGTAACGACACTCCCTTCATTCACAGTCTGGTCAAGTCCGGCGTTTGCCTGTGGCGGTTCATTCTGCCACGTAACGTTCACGGCACACGTATCTTTGGCCTGATTTCCACCGGTATCCACAACCGTTAATTCAAAGGTCAGCGCAGCACCTTCCGGCCCCACATCAGGTGCAGTAAAAGTCGGCTGTTTTACATCAGGATCCGACAAGGCTACTGTTTGTTCTCCGACTTGAACCCAGTGATAAGATGCAATGCCGTCATCCGGGTCCGTCGAGTTCGAGCCGTTCAGCGAGACCATCTGCCCCTCACTAACCGTCTGATCCGGACCTGCATCGGCAGCCGGTGGTTGGTTGGGTATGGCCGAAGGATCCTGACACACCTCTACGGAATTTGCGCTTTCATTGCCATAGGAATCGAATGCTCTTGCCACGAAGCAATACGTCTTGGTTTCATCCAGATCGTAAATTATGCAATAGGTGTCTGTTCCTTCCCAGGATGGATTTGCATAATCGTAGGATTGGCTTTGCTCACGGGAAAAAACTCTGTAGCCGGCCAAATCCGGTTCGCTGTTCGGATCCCACTCCAGCGAGACCTGAGTTGCGGAAAAAGCATGAAGTACAAAGAAAAATTGGAAGATCAGCGTAAAGAGAATAAAGCGGAAAGCAAAAGAATAATTGAATCGGTAGTGACTTGAATTTTTAACCATAACAAACGCCTCTTTCTCTTTGCATTGGATAACTTCTTTAAGAGAAAGGCGCCGTTTAATGGTAAAGAAAAAATATCTGTGATTTCGAACCAGAGGAGTCGTGCACGTATTTGGCAACCCGGCTGTCATAGCTTTTGAGCCTTAGACCCGTGGCTTTGCGTCCCCGCTTTTCAGCGAGTTTGCCCTTTCACTAACGAGATTTATCCAATATCGGTTTAGGGTTTAAAGGTTAATCTGGATCAATTTGAATTAAAAAATGATATGCATTGTATCATGCAAAAATCATGCAACAGTTGAGCTGCCATTTAAAAAAATAAGAGAACGATTTGATTTCAGATACTTGGATAAAAACAGCGGGTTGCATACGCAACATGTTTGACAATATTTGTCAAGAAAGAAGCCATTCTTTGGCAAGTATTACATGCTGCTGCGGAAGAATTCGAAGGAAAAACATTTATGGATGGACACTAAATCGTGTCCATTCATGAATCCAATATAAACACAATAGGTGTCCAATTCAGAAATGAGCAATTTTTGTTCTGATCAAGGCCGCACAAGGGTTTGCGGCGAGGCGTACATCTGTACGCCGCAGCCGGGAACCCGCGGAGAACGCCGATCAGGACAAAAAGGGCCATTTATGGATGGACACTGACTAAAATATATCCGGCTCAACATCCTTGCTGTAGTCCACTCCCGGCATCCCGAAACCATGATGGCGTAAATATTCCTCCCGAAGTCCTTCAATATCCGCGAGGTCTTTAACATTATCCAATTTTTTTGTTTCGACCATCTTCCAGATAGCGGACACTGCCTGTTGAACATCTTCCCGCATTTCCCGGTCGTCCATCCGGATTCTTCCTTTTAAATCAAGGGTTGGGGGGTTGCCGGTGAAAAGAACATCGTGATATAATCGATACATTTGCTGAATACAGCCCTCATGAAGACCTTTTTCCTTCATCACCTTGTACAGTAAAGCGATATAAAGCGGCACTGCCGGAATAACAGCGCTTGCCCGTGTTACCAATGCCTTGTTCACGCTGATGACAGCCTTTCCATTAACGGGCGCAATCAGTCTATTGATTTCATCGGCTTTGGATTCAAGGTCCTTTTTGGCACGACCGATGGTCCCGTCACGGTAGATTGCTTTGGTAAATTCCGGTCCGACGTAAGAGAAGGCGATTGTTAAGAACCCCTTTTTTATCAGGTTTTCCTGAAAAAGCCGCTTCGTCCATAGAAACCAGTCCTCTCCGCCCATCACTTTTATGGTTTGCACGATTTCTTTCTCTGTGGCAGGTTCGGCAGTAACATTACTTACTTTTCCGGTAAAGAAATCGACTGTTTTGGCGGTGAACGTTTTTCCGATAGGCTTAATCGCCGATGAGTAGATTTCGCCGGTTTTCGGA
>JARRRC010000393.1:0-2902 GCA_037381105.1 Desulfobacterales bacterium | reverse complement strand
CTTCTATCTTATGACTCTGTTCACGGAAAGCTGGGGATGGAAGTCGTCGCAAACGAGGATTCCATAAAGGTCGGTGGAAAATCAGTGGCCGTTACCGCTGTCAAAGATCCCGCCGCTCTGGCCTGGAAAAGCCTCAACGTAGACATTGTCCTCGAATGCACCGGTCTGTTTAGAGACTATGAAAGTGCATCCAAACATCTTACCGCCGGAGCCCGAAAAGTGATCATATCGGCACCGGCTCAGAAACCGGATATTACCATTGTCATGGGCGTCAATTCGAATCAATACGACCCCAGAAATCACCATATCATATCAAACGCATCCTGCACGACAAACTGTCTTGCGCCGATTGCCAAGGTTCTTTTGGAAAATTTCGGCATTAGAAACGGTTTGATGACCACCATTCATTCTTATACCGGCGACCAGCGTCTGCTCGACTTTCCCCACAAGGACCTTCGGAGGGCCAGGGCTGCCGCAATGAACATCATACCGACAACCACAGGTGCGGCCAAAGCCGTAGCCCTGGTACTGCCGGAACTCTCCGGTAAACTCAACGGTCTTGCCATTCGCGTCCCAACGCCAAATGTTTCCATTGTCGACTTTGTCGCGACTTTAGAAAAAACAGGGGTTACGGTCACTGACGTGAACTCGGCCTTAAAAGAAGCCTCGGAAAATTCCCTTGAAGGTATTTTAGGATATAGCGAGCTTCCGCTGGTATCCACAGATTACAACGGCTCAACCTTATCTTCGATTGTCGATGGACAGACGACGTATGTCGTTGACAACCTGGTCAAGGTCCTTTCATGGTATGATAACGAGTCCGGATATTCAAACCGGATGGTGGACTTGGCGGCCATGGTTGCGTCACAATTGTGAGACCTTCGCAAAACACCTTTTTTGCCCGATTTCTGTGTCAGGCTTAAATTTTAATCCCCGAAATACTCAGTGTATGCCTGTGGTTAAAATTTTCGTCTTCCTTGAACTCGAACAAAAATATATGTTTTTCAAAAGTCTCAATCATAAATCATAAATTTTCATTTGAAAAAGTGTAACCCTAAGTGAGTGGATTTTGATTATGATCAACTATGGGCTCTAATGGAGACAGTTAAATGAATAACCGCAGACCACTGATTGCCGGAAACTGGAAGATGTTCAAAACCTGTTCCGAGGCTGTTGAGACAGCCGCACATCTTGTCAAACTCGTTTCGACGTGTGTTGACGTTGATATCATGATTGCCCCGCCATTTACCGCATTGGCGCAGGTATCGGATGTGGTGAAGGGATCGTGTATAGCCCTTGGGGCACAGAATCTTTTTTGGGAGGTTGAGGGCGCTTACACCGGCGAGATATCGCCGGCGATGCTTGTTTCAGCCGGATGCCGGTATGTTATCATCGGTCATTCCGAAAGACGTCAATATTTCGGAGAAACCGACGGATCCGTTAACAAAAAAATCAGATCCGCCGTCAACAGCGGCCTGGTGCCGGTGATGTGCGTCGGGGAATCTGAAAAGGAACGGGAATTAAAAGAAACGTTTTCAGTACTTGACAAACAGGTCAAAAACGGGTTAGAGGGCTTTTCTCCCGACGATCTGAAAACACTGGTCATTGCATATGAACCAATATGGGCTATCGGAACCGGTAAGACGGCCACCGCCGAACAGGCACAGGAAGTTCACGAATATTTACGGAAATTGCTGATAACAAATTTAGGAAATATGCTTGCCAAATCTTTGAGAATCCTATATGGAGGTAGCGTTAAACCGAACAATATCGTAAAACTGATGTCAATGCCGGATGTAGACGGCGCACTGGTCGGAGGTGCCAGTCTTGACCCGGAAACATTCAGCAAAATTGTTCAATTTCAAAAATAAAATCGTGTAACGATTTTATGAAACTCCCGCAGCTAAACCTGCGGGATTCTATAATTGAAAGGCTAAAATTCCTATCCCCGCAGCCCCGCAAACGGGATCTTCGCTTCACTGCGACAAGCAGCGGGGAATTCAAATTTAAACTTAAACAAAAACATTATGTCAGTATTTTTAATCATCATACATGTTACCGTCTGTATTGCCCTTATTATGATCATTCTGCTTCAGACCGGTAAAGGGGCGGATATGGGTGCGGCTTTTGGCGGAGGAGCCAGTCAGACCCTTTTTGGAAGCACCGGTTCATCAACATTCTTAGGAAAATTAACAACCGTGGCAGCCGTCATTTTTATGATAACTTCCCTGGTCCTTGCTTACATGTCGGGCCATCGTACGTCAAGTTCCATAATGACGGAAACAAGACCGCCCATCGAGCAGAAAGCAATACCAACCGAACCGGCGGTTCCGACTACGCCAACGGCACCGGAAAAAGCTCCTCAACCGAATCCGGAAGCTTCACAGTCTGCAAAACCGGCTCAGACAAAATAATAAGATGCGGATAACGATCTAAATTTATTTGTTCTGACGATGCATGTGCCGAAGTGGTGGAACTTGGTAGACACGCTATCTTGAGGGGGTAGTGGCGAGAGCCGTGCCGGTTCAAGTCCGGCCTTCGGCACTCAACAAACTTAACTTATTGATAATAATTTAGATAAGTTACAAGGTAACCTTCAGGTGTACCATCTGTTAAAAAACTGTTAACGATTGGTACATTTTGGAGGTTATTTTGTTTAAAAAATCTGTCAGAAAAAATCCTCATAATCACCGTTGCAATCATCATCATTACATTTTCCGCAGAAACGCCACCTACTATACAAGAGTGAAAATCCCTCCAGACCTTCAACCCATGTTTGGTTTGACAGAGTTTAGGTTCTCCCTTTATACTCCACACCGTACTGAAGCCAAGCATCTGTCACAATCCATCAATGAATCTGTTCAGCAAATTTATGATACTGTTAGGCAAAATTTGAAGGAAG
>JARRRC010000392.1:0-4737 GCA_037381105.1 Desulfobacterales bacterium | reverse complement strand
TCCGCTTTTTAGGGCCTATACCCCGGAAAGCGGAATGGATGATCTTTTTTTAAATCGAATGCTGTTTGAGCGGCTTAGGGATCGTTTGAAAGAACAGGCGCATACCGAAGGCGTATATTTAAAAAAATTTAAAATGATGCATCTAACCTATTGATATTTCAAAGGTAGTTTTATGTTCTTTCTTTACGATCCCTTGCCGCGAGTCCATGCGGTTTAAAAAAGATTATCCATGGAGCGGCTGTTTAGAAAAACACCTTGAACCCTCAAATAGATATTTGTGAGAAAATTTAGGTAACATTTTCATTGGTAAGGGTTATGCCGAATATCTAATATACTAATTCGTGACCTGGAGATAATTTGACACAGGGCTTTTCTTTTCAAATAAAATGATTAATATATAACATTGTTAAATGCTTGAATGATATCATGCACAGGAGGACGCCATGTGGGAATATACCAAGACAGTAAAAGATCATTTTCTTAATCCACGCAATGTGGGCGTGATTGAGGATGCCGACGGCGTTGGAGAAGTCGGATCCCTGGCATGCGGGGACGCTCTGACGCTTTATTTTAAGCTGGATGATAACAAACGAATCAAAGATGTAAAATTTCAGACCTTTGGTTGTGCGAGCGCCATTGCTTCTTCATCGGCCCTGACAGAAATGATAAAAGGTCTAACGTTGGGAAGGTGAAATTGTATGTGAATGCTTCGGAGTCACCGACACTGAAATAGAACGCGCGGTCAGAGAAAACGGCCTGAAATCCGTTGAAGACGTTACCAATTATGTCAAAGCCGGCGGCGGATGCGGGAATTGCCACGATAAGATTCAGCAAATTATCGAAGCCACCCTCGGCCGTGAAATTAACACAAAGAAAAAAGTTGTTCATTTAACCAACATTCAAAAAATCAAACTCATAGAAGAGACGCTGGAACGCGAGATTAAACCGGCTCTCAAAAAAGACGGCGGCAATATTGAGCTTGTGGACGTGGACGGAAACAACGTTCTTGTGAAACTTCAGGGAACATGTGCCACTTGCACCGCTTCCCAGATTACACTCAAAACTTATGTCGAGTCAAAACTCAGGGAATTGGTTGCCCCCGAACTTTTGGTAGAGGAGGTGCAATCATGAAAGTCATTTATCTGGACAATAATGCCACAACACAGGTAGCGCCGGAAGTGCTCGAAGAAATGCTTCCCTATTTCAATGAGTTTTATGGAAATCCTTCCAGTATGCATACGTTCGGCGGCATGGTGGAACATAAGATCGTCGAGGCACGGGAACGATTGGCCGAACTTTTGGGAGCTTCTCCGGAAGAAATCATATTTACAAGCTGCGGAACAGAAAGTGACAACACTGCAATCCGAGCGGCGATTTTATCGAATCCGGACAAAAAGCATATCATGACATCCAGGGTGGAGCATCCGGCGATAAAAAACCTTTATGAGTATCTGTCCAAAAGCGGCTACCGGGTGACATTTGTACCCGTTGACCGCAAGGGGCGGCTGGACCTGGATTATCTGTACAAAAATCTGAGCGAAGATACGGCCATTGTCAGCATTATGTGGGCCAATAATGAATCCGGAGTTATTTTCCCCATCGAAGAAATCGGAAAGGTTTTAAAGAAAAAGGGAATTGTATTCCATACGGATGCGGTTCAAGCGGTTGGAAAAATTCCCATCGACCTTAAAAACGTTGATGTGGATATGCTCTCTTTGTCCGGACATAAACTTCACGGCCCCAAAGGCGTGGGGGCTTTGTATGTCCGGAAAGGGACCAAATTTTCGCCCTTTTTAATCGGAGGCCATCAGGAAAAGGGCCGAAGGGGCGGAACTGAAAATGCAGCTTCCATCATCGGTCTCGGAAAAGCAAGTGAACTTGCCGCCCGCAACCTTTTTTCTGAAAATAAAAAGGTTAAACAATTAAGAGACAAACTCGAAACCGAAATATTAAACCGCGTTCCCAATGCCATCGTTAACGGCGATAGAGAAAATCGCCTGCCCAACACGACCAGTATTGCCTTTGAGTTTGTTGAGGGCGAATCAATACTTTTAATGATGGACGAATACGGTATCTGTGCCTCGTCCGGGTCGGCGTGTACATCGGGCTCGCTGGAGCCGTCCCATGTTCTTCGAGCCATGGGAGTGCCGTTTACCGCAGCCCAGGGTTCGGTCCGTTTCAGTCTCAGTATTTACAATACAGAAGAAGAAATCGAATTTGTCATCGAAAAGCTCCCCCCTATCATTGAACGGTTGCGGGAATTGTCCCCTTTTTGGAAAAAAGCCATATAGGAGCCGGTTATGTATAAAGTAATGGTCAGGGACAACATGTCCCCCGTTGCAAAGCGTATACTTGAAGCTTCCGGAAAAATAAGCGTCGTCGTTGACAATGATAAAGCAACATCGGGCCCAAAGGTTTTATCCAAGATTATCGGTGAATTTCACGGGCTTGCCGTCCGGAGCGGAACACGGGTTACGGAAGCGGTTTTAAAAAACGCCGGTCAGCTTAAGGTCATCGGACGTGCCGGCATCGGGGTCGATAATATTGACGTGCCCGCTGCCACAAAACAGGGAATCGTTGTTATGAATGCTCCCGGCGGTAACACGATCACCACGGCAGAGCATACCATATCTTTAATGCTGTCCCTTGCCAGAAATATTCCCCAGGCAACGGAATCTCTGCGTCAGGGAAAATGGGAAAAAAAGAAGCTTTCCGGTATTGAAATAACCGGAAAAACTTTAGGCGTTATCGGCCTTGGACATATCGGACGAGTCGTGGCGGATCGCGCACAGGGTCTGAAAATGGTGGTTATCGCCACCGACCCTTATGTCAGCAAAGAGGCGGCAAAAGCCCTTGATGTGGAACTTGTCCCCCTGGATGAATTGCTGATGCGCTCGGATTTCATAACGCTTCATGTACCGCGTCTAAAAGAAACTATCGGCATGATCAATGAAACCACCCTTAAAAAAATGAAACAAGGGGTTAGGATTATCAACTGCTCCCGGGGAGAAGTGGTTAACATCGAAGATCTTTACCAGGCTGTCTTGAGCGGACACGTCGCGGGTGCGGCCCTTGACGTTCTTCCCCAGGAACCACCGGAACCGGACTTGCCGATACTCCGGCATCCAAATGTCATTTTTACCCCGCATTTGGGTGCGAGTACTGGAGAAGCCCAGGAAAAAGTTGCGGATATGATCGCCACCCAAATGGCCGACTTTCTTTTGGACGGCATTATCACCAATGCCGTCAATTTCCCGTCGCTGCCCATTGAAGTGATGAACCAACTTCGCCCCCATCTGGACCTGACTGAAAAAATGGGCTCCCTGATGGGGCAGCTTGTTAGAGAGATTCATGATATTACCGTCAGTTATAGCGGCAGTGTCACCGACTTGGACACACGCCCCCTGACACATGCCGCTCTGAAAGGACTTCTGGGTTCATTTACCGACACACCGGTAAACTATGATTTATCTCGACGCCATCCCCGAAGGATGGATGATTGTCATTCAGAATATTGACAAACCCGGGGTTATCGGAAATGTGGGGACTACCCTTGGTCGTCATGATATCAATATCGCCCGCTTTCAGCTCGGCCGGCGAGGAGATCGGGCCATTTGCCTGGTAAATATTGACACGCCGGCAGATGAAAAAGTGATCCGCGAGCTGGAAAAACTGCCGAACATCATCTCGGTTCAGCAGGTGCATCTGGCATAGAAAACAGATTTTCCTACATCTTAGCAGGGTACCGCTTCATTTTACCGTCATGCGGTCTGTATAATGGCGTCTTTTAATATAGAGAGCATTTGGCTGAGTTCTTCTTTAGTAACGGTGAGCGGCGGCCAGAGATAAACAGCCCGGCCCAAAGGGCGTATGAAAAGCCCCAGTTCATAGGCACGCCGGGCGATCCGTTGAGCACGCTCCGCCGCTCCGCTATCATCGTTTATCTCCACAACCCCTATCATACCCAGCGTTAAAACTGCTGAGTCTTTAAGCATCGCCCCCAATTCTCGCATACCCATTTTAAGTTGCGCGACCCCGGGTCTCATATTTTCCAGAATCCTTTCCTCCTTATAGGCGGAAAGAGCAGCCAAGGCAACGGCGGATGTAATCGGGTTCCCGCAGAATGTATGTCCGTGATAAAAGGTGTTGTCATGCCTTTTTTCCGATCGGAAAGAATCGTAAATGGCATCGGTAACGATGGCAGCACTCATGGGCAGAGTACCGCCCGTCAATCCCTTGCCAAGAGTCATTATATCCGGAATTATTCCGGCGCGCTCGCAGGCGAACATGGAACCCGTGCGTCCGAACCCCACGGCGATTTCATCGGCAATGAGAATCAGTCCGTATTGGCTGCATAAGCTTCTCAGCCTGCGAAGATATTCTTCAGGATAGATCCGAATCCCTGCGGCACCTTGGCATAACGGCTCCACTACAACGGCCGCTGTTTCGTTATGGTGATTGCGAATAAGCGTCTCCATTGAGCCGAAACATTCAATATCGCAGGTGTCCGGCACTTTATCATAGGGACATTGCGCACAATGGGGCGACTGCGCACTAAAGGCCCGGTGAATAACCTTTCGAAAGCATTTGTGAAAAGTATCGACGTATCCCACTCCGACGGCTCCCAATGTATCACCATGGTATCCGTCTGTCAGGGCGATGAATCTTGTGCGGCCATTCTCACCGATGTTAACCCAGTATTGAACGGCTATTTTTAATGCTGCCTCTATGGAGGAA
>JARRRC010000391.1:910-3822 GCA_037381105.1 Desulfobacterales bacterium | reverse complement strand
ATCAACGCGCTCCCTGACCTTTCAGATGAAAATATAAAAGTTGAAGTTCAAAACTGTATCCACGCTTTGGCAAATAAAGGCATGGAGGTCATTGCCGTAAATACCCAGCATCCATTGCTCAAGATTCCGGCTTTTTATACCGTCATTCCGGGAGCCCATTTCAGGGAAAGATCTCTCGGAACCAGCGTTGGAATGTTTTCCGCCAAGATTATTGCCGAAAATACCCCTCCCCGGATGGCCGTTAAGGAACTTAAAAACATAGAAATGCTTCTTCCGGATAAATATTACATTAAATTTTATCTCGGATCATGTTACCTCGCTCTTAATGATCCTGAAACGGCGCTTAAGTATTTTTCCCAATCTCTTGAACTTGATCCAACGGAACAGGATGTATCCAGCATTCATTCTTACATGGGCATCTCTTTGAATCAAATGGGTGATTACCGGAAGGCACTCGATGTACTAAAAAAAGCCGAAACCTATGATAACGAACGAACAGATATTTACAATTCAATGGGCTTTAGCTATTTCAAGCTCAAGGAGCATGACCAAGCCATTGCATGTTTTAAAAAAGTGCTGCAGCTCGACCCGGGATCTGCCATTGATTATGCGAATATCGCCTCAAATTACAGGGAGATGGGCGAAAAGGAAAAAGCCGTTGAATATTATGAAACGGCATTGGCCATGGACCCCTCGATAGACTTTGCAAGGGAAAGCCTTGCGAAATTGAAAATGGATGACTGACTATAATTATTTAATATGACGGCACACGGCGAGACTGCAACTCCTTGGCAAGGCTGACATAGTCTGAAAATCCATAGCTGCTCTGTCTGTAAAAAACTACGGGTTTTCCGACTCCTGCACTTTCTGCAATAGTGGTGTTGCTTCTTATCACCGTGTTGAAAAGCATGCTCCCATACCTGTCGTCGCTTTTCAGTTTCTCCAAAATGCCGTGGCTGATTCGGGTTCGTGTATCGAACAATGTCGCCACGATGCCGGTCACATGGAGTTTCCCATTAATATTTTCCCTAATGGCATATATCGTGTCAAAAAGACCGTCCAGTGCGGCATATGCATACGGATGGGTCTGACATGGAATCACTACTTCTCTTGCATATGCCAATACATTCACCGTTAACAACGAGAGGCTGGGAGGCGTATCAAGGAATATGAAATCATATTTTTCTGAAATGCCTTCAAGGGCTTCTTTCAGTCGGTTCTCACGTCCAACCTTATCGACAAGCTCCACCTCTGCACCGGCAAGGTCTATATGAGACGGAATGAGATCAAGCCCCTCCCATTGCGTATGCAGGATGGCATCGGTCGCTTCGATCGATTCGCTGTCCATTATAAGGTCGTATACCGTCGGTGTTTCTTCGCTCACATCCGTGCCGAGCCCTTTTGTTGCATTAAATTGTGGATCCATGTCCACAACCAGAACCGTTTTACCCTCATTACTTAACGCAGCCGCAAGGTTTAACACGGTTACTGTTTTGCCGACACCGCCCTTTTCATTGGCCACAGCAATGATCCTGCTTTGATGATCATTCATAATCAGCACCTCCCCCCTTTGAAGGCTTAACTTTCGATCGGTCCCATTGTTTCCAATTTTTTTCTAATACTATTTATTTTTTTATCTGTTTCTTTGCAAGAGCGTGCCATCATTTTCAACGATTCATTCATCTTTTCCTTGTCAATCATCTGGGTGTTGACCTGTTTTACGAGATTTGAAAGATCCGACGTGTAAATTTCAAAGCGATCCAGAAGCGATTCGTACAGGCTGTTTGAAAGCGCGGCTACCAGCTTGTATATGTATTGAAATTTTAGATTTTCCTGATAATCTTTGAAATGAGAAATTACGGATTTCTCCGTTTCACGTTTCATGCGCAAAATCGTATCTTTTAATGCAAGCATCTCTCCTTCATTGCTTGAATGAATCGGTTTTTTTAATAATTTTTTAAAGATATTAAACAGCTTATAAAAACCAAAGCGCATCGTTGCCTCAGTTTTCATCTTTGCCGTGTAACGCATATTGGCTACTGCAGGAGGCAGCGTCAATCCCGTAGCGGCTTTAACAGAGTCGATATTCGGAAGATCGACACTTTTTTGTGCTTCAAAAAAAGGATTTATCTCCAAATTTTCCATCATGCCGTTATATTCAACCATCGCATCCCGAAGAATGACATCGAATGGATCCGTTATCGACTCGAGATAGTCGTGAATATGCTCTTCTTTATTTCTGATAAAACGGATGATTTCAGGATTGACGGATTCAGCCATGTAGGAATCTAACGCCTGCTTGAACTCTTGAAATATCAGATAGAGTGTGTTTGAGAAACCGGATGTTTTAATCTGGTCCTCATATTTTGGATAGGGTATGGCATAATTTTTTATAAATTCAACGATGTCATGGATAACATTGCCGGAGCGAACATCAAAATAACGATCAATATCTTTTCTTAACTCTCGATTAATCTGCTGTATCGAACCGTCAAGGGTACTTTTTATCACGGATTTTAATTGATTCAATCTGATTCGGTGCTTTTTTATCAGTTCAACGATTTCATTGGCACTGTCTGTGTCTTTGGTTAAAATATTTTGATTGACAAAAACCCAATGTCCGATACCGGATGAAATGACATGGAGTCGTTCAAGGTGATTTTTTAACAAGAGCGCAAAGCTTCCCCGGTTTAATTTATGATAAAAAGAACTTTCAAATCGCTCTGTTTCAGCGTCTGAAAATGAAACAAGCTCTGTTTCTTTTTCCCATTGCGCCAATCTCAGGCGATCCTTTTGCGACAGGCTTAAAGATTGGGTTTTGAACAGGTTATAAAGTGCGGACATGGAATAAATTTCCGGAGAAGGTTTAACAATTAAAAGATCTTCTTTTACACCTTCGATTAATGCCTCAA
>JARRRC010000391.1:0-859 GCA_037381105.1 Desulfobacterales bacterium | reverse complement strand
ACGAATCCCTGTCCTGCTGCTAATCACATAAATGATAAGATTCGTTAAGAGAAGATAATCCTGAATCATGACCAGATGAAGAGGGTTGGGAGAATCACTTCCCTGACAATCGGCAATTTCTATATTGTCTTCAATGTCACTGGAGTCGATTTCCAATTGGATATCCTTGAGATAAACCGCCATGGAACCGTCACTCACAAAATTCCAATGCTCCGTAAATCCATCATTTTCGTATTCCTTTGAATTAACCTCTGATGAAAGCATCGCATTTACTTTTTCATATCCTTTAAGGTATGATGACAAAAGGATGCTGTTGGCATTTCGAGTGCCGTTGGCAATAAGTTGATCTGAACCCATGGAATCAAGGGCTTTTTGGAGGTCTATCCTCTCTTCTTTTCGCCGAATATCAAACCCGTCATTTCCGGTTCGCCATTTTAATGTTGGAAAGAGAACCAATGCTTGCGACAAATCCGAGTTGATCTCATCCCAGGATTTAAACAACAGTTTCGCTTTGAGTCTGTCACCGCTGCGAACGCGAGTCACAATAGAGGTAATAACGCCTGCGCCTCTTTTCAAATATTCACCTTTGAAAAGCGAGTTGATAAATGTGCTCTTACCGGATTTTATGGGTCCCACTACCGCAACGCGAATCGTCTCTTTTGACAATTGTTTGCTAATGCCGGCGGCTGTCTTCTCCCACACATCAAAAGGATGATCCGACAGACCGGCCATCGATTTGGCATCGGAAAAAATTCCGGAAAGATCTTGGCTAACCTTGAGTATTTCCCCTTTAAGAGAGTGGTATGTGTTTATCTTAACCATATTTGTTTTGATGGGTTCGCAGGAATCGTGTTTTGAC
>JARRRC010000390.1:0-3961 GCA_037381105.1 Desulfobacterales bacterium | reverse complement strand
CAGAAGAAGAGACTCCGACGTGGCTCAAAAATCGTGCTGGACGATTAAAAAATGTCCCGCTAAACAGAAAAAAGAATGCCCTGCATGGGAATTTCAGGCAGGCAAGTTTTGCTGGTTTATCAATGGAACCATTTGCTGCGGAACGGCCCACGAAAAATGGAAAGAGAAAATGGCGCTATGCCGTTCATGCGAGGTTTTGGAACAGGTTATGAAATCCGCTGATAGTACAGAACCCGGTTGATTCGTTAACAGGTCCGATAGTTGTCGAGCCGTTTTTAAAATAAGCGTCATTTTTTGGATAAAAGGGAAAACAATGCATACCCCAAGGATGGATTTACAGAACAGTACAAAACATGGGCCGGTGAAAAAAAGGAAACTCATCGGTGATAGAGGAGATTTTTTTCTAAGAAGAATCCAGGGGGAAATCAATGCGAATGTTTCGGCGTGTTATCAATGCGAACGCTGCACCAATGCCTGCCCGGTCAGTTATTATATGGACATAAAGCCTCACCAGGCCATCCGTTACGTTCAATTGGGGTGGCTTGAAGATCTGTTAAAATCGTCGACCATATGGGTCTGTCTGTCATGTGAAATGTGCACCACTTACTGCCCAAATGAAGTGAGGGTTGCGGAAACCATTAATCATTTAAGAAACATAGCCGCCCACTCTTCCATTATGCCAAAAGAAAAAAATCTTGCCGTTTTTCATCAGACATTTCTGGAAGTCCTGAGGAAATCCGGAAGGGTCAATGAATTCCGGTTGATGAACGCCTATTACTTAAAGCCGAATATTTTGCATGACAAAATTAAAAACGGAAGCCTTAAAGAAGAGTTGCTGATGGGTTTGAACCTCTTGAGAAAAGGAAGACTGAGACCGTTCACGCCCAGGTCGAAGGCCATCAAAGACATTAAAAAAGTCTACATTCAGGCCCGGGGAGAAATGGTTTGATGAAACTGTCTTTTTATCCCGGTTGTTCTTTAGAAGGATTGGCCGTCGACTATGGCCGCTCCATTGATTCGGTATTTAAAGCCCTTGGCATCGATCTGGTTCCCTGGCCGGTGACCGGTGATTTAAAAATCTATGATATGACGCGATTTCTGGCTGAACCGGCCTTGATCAAAGAAATCAAAAAGCGGGTTTTAAAGCCGTTAAGCGGTTTGAAACTGGTTTGCTATTACGGTTGTCAGATGGTCCGTCCCCCGCGCATAACCGGTTATACGGATTATGAAAACCCTCAAACATTGGATCGTATCACAGCCGCTGTTGGCGCCCAGGTGATCGACTGGTCCTATAAAGCCACCTGTTGCGGTGCCGGCATCGGCATTGGACGAAGGGATATCGGGGATTCGCTGGCAAAAAGACTTTTAGATAAAGCACGCCAGGCCGGAGCCGAAGCCATTGTTGTATCATGTCCACTGTGCCAGTCGAATCTGGATATGATTCAGATAAATCGCCTCGAACGACCCGTTCCGGTGTTTTATTTTACCGAATTGATCCGATTGAGTTTCAGCGAAAGAGGGAATCCGAAATGGTTTAAAACGCATTTTGCCGACCCGGTTCCGCTGTTAAATGCAATCGGCGCGATCTGATATGAAAATGGATGGATTCTCATCATTATGGAGACTGATTTTAAAAATCCAATCGGAAAAGTTATCGTTGTGGGCGGCGGCATCGGCGGCATCCAGAGTGCCCTTGATTTGGCGGATACCGGTTTTTACGTCTATCTCGTCGAAAAATCTTCCACCCTGGGCGGAACAATGGCCCGTCTGGACAAGACATTTCCCACCAATGACTGCTCTACTTGTATGTTTTCTCCCAAACTGGTACAGGTGGCCGGGCATGCGAATGTTGAAATTCTAACCCGGAGCCGTATCCTCGATCTAAAAGGAGACCCGGGCCGATTCACCGCCACGGTCGAAAAACTTCCCCGGTACATTAATGAGAAAAAATGTATTGCATGCGGCCAGTGTGCTGAAAAATGCCCCAAAAAAGTTCCGGATCCATTTAACGGAGAACTGGGGATGCGAAAGGCGGCTTTTTTAACTTTTCCCCAGGCCGTTCCGCTAAAATATGCCATTGATGCCGAGCATTGTCTTTATTTAACCAAGAGAAAATGCGGGGTTTGTAAAAAAATCTGCCCTGCCGACGCCGTTGAATACGACCAGAAACCCGAAATTTTGCAGTTAAAGTCCGGTGCAGTGGTGATTTCCACCGGTTTCGAGCCGGCGTTGACACCCAAAGAAGGGGAGTTCGGCTTTGGCCGATATCAAAATGTTGTCACGTCCTTGCAGTATGAACGAATGTTGTCGGCCACAGGCCCCTATGAAGGGCATATCCGGCGGCCTTCCGATGGAAAGGTTCCCCAAAATGTCGCCTGGATTCAGTGCGTCATGTCCCGGGATCCTTCCAGAAACCGTCCCTTTTGTTCTTCGGTTTGCTGTATGCATGCCGCAAAACAGGCGATTTTAACCCGTATCCATGAGCCGGATACCCAGGCCGCCATTTATTTCATGGATATTCGTGCCCACGGTAAAGGGTTTGACGATTATGTGGATCGCGCACGTTTCAATTACGGCGTGAGATACCGGCGCTCCATGATTTCTCAAGTCTATCTGAATCCTGAAAATGAGAATCTGATCATCGAGACATTTGACCACCACCTCAATCGACAAAAGGAAGAAGAATACGATCTGGTGGTTTTGTCCACCGGCTTCAAACCGTCTCAAGGATTTGTCGATCTTGCCGGGAGACTGGGATTGGCTGAAAATCTTTATGGATTTTTAGCCACGGAATATGATGAACCGGTTTCCACGTCCCGGCCGGGCGTCTTTGTATGCGGCGGCATCGAATCGCCAAAAGACATTCCCGAAACGGTCATTCAGGCCGGCGCGGCCGCGGCCGAAGCCTCCATCCTCATCAGCAGGGCCAGAAATACTGAAACGGTCCCGGAAGAAACCGTGGAGGAAAAACCCATTGAAACGGTTCCCAGAGTGGGGGTTTTTGTATGTCATTGCGGTACCAACATCGCCGGCGTCGTAAATATTGAAAATGTGTTATCAGACGTGAAAAAACTTCCCCATGTGGTGTTTGCCACAGACTTTATGTTCACCTGTTCCACGGAAACCCAGCAGACGATTATCGATTTGATTAAAGAGCACCGTTTGAACCGCGTGGTTGTGGCGGCATGTTCGCCGAAAACACATGAGCCGTTGTTTCAGGAAACATTAAAAGAAGCTGGATTGAATCCATATCTTTTCGAGCTGGCCAGTATAAGGGATCAGTGTTCATGGGTTCACGGAAACGCTCCTGAAAAAGCCACCCGAAAATCAAAAGAACTGATTCGAGCCAGTGTGGCCCGGGCCATTAAACTTGAACCGCTGTATGACAAATCGTATCCGGTGATCAATAAAGGGCTGATCATCGGCGGGGGCTTGGCCGGTATGACCGCTGCGCTGACCATCGCGGATCAGGGATTTCATGTCCATCTGGTGGAAAAAAGCGACGTGCTGGGAGGTTTTGCGAGGAATCTCAAATTCACCTTGGAAGGCCATTCTCCTGCGCGTTTGATCCGTTATCTCGTCGAAAGGGTTACCCATCATCGGAATATTTCCGTTTATCTGAACAGTCAACTGGTTTCCCACGCCGGGCATTTAGGTGCATTTAACGGGACGGTTCAAAAAAATCACGAACGCGTTGATATTCAATATGGGGCCGTAATTGTGACCACCGGTGGACGTGCGTACGAACCTGAAGAGTATCTATACGGACAGGATGAACGGATTCTTACGCAGGTGGAATTCTCCAAACGTATGGTGGATGATCCTTTATGGGCCCGACAACTTAAAAGAATTGTTATGATTCAATGTGTGGGAGCATCCAGTATCCAGTATCCAGTATCCAGCATCATCTGGTTCTCGGCACGACATCATGAACACCTTCAGGCCTGTCTTCAGACGCTAG
>JARRRC010000389.1:0-2932 GCA_037381105.1 Desulfobacterales bacterium | reverse complement strand
GCCAGTTTTATGTCTTTAACATCATAATTCATTAAATAATTTTCTCCTTTTTATTCTCTTTTGTTTTTCATCATTCGCGGCTCGTGAGAAATCAACCATCAATCGACAATCATCGATGTCAGAGTCCGGCTTTATCCTTTAAAATATCGGCCATATTCGTTTTCTCCCAGGTAAATTCAGGCTCATTTCTCCCAAAATGGCCGTAAGCCGAGGTTTTTTGATAGATGGGGCGCAAAAGATCAAGATATTCGATGATGGCGGCAGGTCGCAAATCAAACACCTCCATCACGATTTCTTTAACGCGGTTTTTGGGTATGACGCCGGTGCCCATGAGATCGATCATTATTGAAACCGGGTGTGCAACGCCGATGGCATAGGCGATCTGTAGTTCGCATTTTTTCGCAAGGCCGGCGGCAACGATATTTTTGGCGATATGCCGTGCCATGTAAGAAGCACTGCGGTCGACCTTGGAAGGGTCTTTTCCGGAGAAGCACCCGCCGCCGTGGCTTCCCTGTCCACCGTAAGTGTCAACAATAATTTTTCGTCCCGTCAAGCCGCAATCTCCCATGGGACCGCCGATAACAAACTTGCCGGTGGCATTAATGAAATAGCGGGTATCGCCGTCCGTGAATTTTTTAGGAATCACTTTTTTAATAACTTCTTCGATAATCGCTTCCTGCAACTCTTCGTGGGAAACATCCGGTTTGTGCTGGGCGGCGATGACCACGGTATCGACGCGTTTTGGGGTACCGTTTTCATATTCGATGGTGACTTGGGATTTGCCGTCCGGCCTTAAAAAATCGAGAGCGCCGTTTTTGCGAACCGTGGCCAGGCGATGGCATAGCTTATGCGCATAGGTGATGGGCATCGGCATGAGTTCGGGTGTTTCATCCGTGGCAAATCCAAACATAAGGCCCTGGTCACCGGCTCCCTGGTCTTTGAAAAGGCCCTCGCCGACATTGACACCTTGAGCGATATCCGGGGATTGATGATCAATACTTGTAATCACCGAGCAGGTCTGCCAGTCAAAGCCCATTCTGGAAGAATGGTATCCGATTTTACGAATCGTGTTTCTGACAATTTCAGGCATATCAACATAACAATCGGTTGTAATCTCTCCCGCGATAAACGCCAGACCTGTTGTAACCAGCGTCTCGCAGGCTACCCTGCATTTTTTGTCTTTTTCAATAATAGCGTCGAGGATGGAATCTGATATCGCATCGGCAACCTTATCAGGATGCCCTTCGGTTACAGATTCTGAAGTAAAGTAAAATTGTTCGTTGCTCATCAAGATCTCCTTTTTTGATATTTAGAGGTATCAATATATAAAAATAAAAATCTGGATTTTTAAAAAAATCATGTAAAAGATGCGACGAAGAAAATCGCTAAAACCCAAACATCTGTTTCCATTCTTCTCCGTTTTTTTCAAAAACCACTGCATCTTTACCTATATGCACTACCTTGACATTGTCAATAGATTCTCCTTCCCGTAGAATAAGGCCGTTGATCACCGCAAGGCGGGCTCCCGAATCTTCAGACCAGGCAATGGCCTGGATTTGGATTCCGGTTTCACTGGATTGCTTAACGGGTACTGATGCAAACTGCTCAGGTTTTTCATATTGTTCTTGTTTTTTACCCCCTTTTCCGGTGATCGTCCCTTTTTCAGCCTGTTTCGTCAGCGATGCTTCTTTATTGAGGGCGTCCGATGAGGTGTCGCCTGATTTATAAACAGGATTGGAGAGTATTCGTGCTTGTTTTTTAGCGGGAACCGGGTCTTTAATTTTAGTTCCGGGAAGCGATTTTATTTTAGCCCTGTTCGATAAATCCGCTTTCTTATCCAATAGGCGGGAGGAACTTCGGGGATGGGTTTCTTTTTTTGCGGCAACCTCGGTTTTTGCAGTAATTTCCTGATGATTATAACCGACGTTTTGTTTTAGTGTTATCCAGGCGGCCACCACAAAAATAAGACCGGCAAAGATAATGAGATAGCGTCTGTTTGCGCGCAAATGACCACCTGTCCGTTGTCGTTGCGAGTTTTGCAGTTGATTTTGTGGCTCAAATCGAAACGGTTTTTTGTTTTTGGCTTGATTTTCAAGCTTTTTTAAGGCGGTTAATATTGAACTCAATTTGATTGCACCATTCCGGTATCAGTTTTCGAATTCCTATTTATTTCTATACACATCCGTCGTTATCGAACAAACGGGTGAGAAGCGCTGGCAATATACGGTCGTTTTAAAGATTTTTTCTCATTATAAAGAGCAATTTTGGTGGTAGATCCTACCGCACCGTCAACATTCAAACCATATTTTTTCTGAATTTTCTTCACCGCCTCCAAGGTTTGATCATCATAAAAACGGCTGACCTTTACTTTCTTGAATCCGATATCCCGTAGGAGCATCTTGAGCGTGAGTATGGATTCCTTGGGAGAGTTTATCGGTACGGTTCCGGTAATCGATAAAAAATTTTTCCATGGAATATATGCCGTACCCGACCAGTAGGGTTCAAGTTCATCGGGTGTCAGCTCTATTGAAACATCCTGTTTCCCGCCCCTTAAGGTAATTTTCTGAATATCCGTTTTAATCAGTACGAGATATACGGAGGGATTGTCTTTACCCGAATGAATAGATAGAATCGCCGGGAGGTTTAATTTTTTGATTGCATTTATACTCCCCTCGATCCGTCGCATCAGAAGGCCGTTTTCCTTAGCGGCCAGACGAAAAAACTCCTGGTCGTCTTCCATTGCATCAAGATCCGGCTTTATTTCCGGTTCGATGTTCCACAAATTTAATGCAACCTTCAGGGCGGCATGCCTTGAAGATATCCTGTTCATTGTTTTAAGAAGATCCCCTAAATTTCGAACAGGTTCTTTAACAGGTTTTGTTACAGTACCATTTGTTTTTATGTTTTCTTCCACATTTTTTATTGGATAAAG
>JARRRC010000388.1:0-2935 GCA_037381105.1 Desulfobacterales bacterium | reverse complement strand
GACGTTCGATGACCGCCTTCATACGCTCCCTGAAGCGGGTGTCCAGACCCGTGAGCGGATTTTCCAGTATGAGAAGACGGGGGCGTTTCAACAAAGCCCCTGCCAAGACGACTTTTCGAATTTCTCCGTTGGAAAGCTGGACGATTTTTTTCTCCAGAAGCGGCCCAATAGACAGCAGGTCGGCAATGTCAGCTTGCCTTTCTAAAAATTCGTCGACATCCGCGGCCCTGTCATCAATCCGAAAGTTATCGATCCTTTTGACATGTTGTGACAACAGATAATCTGAAACCGACAGGGATGCAGCGCTCTCGCTGCTGTGCCAGCGGGCTTGATAGAATTGAGTCTGGCGTTTCAGAATTGTTTTTTGCTGCTCAAAACCGACCTGCGCGATAAGATCCTGGGGCCTTTTGTTTGGCGTCGAAGCAGGACCCGCGGCGCTTTTTTCCAAAAAATGATGGACGATCCGGCCTTCAACAGCCGGAACTTGTCCGTAAACGGCTCTTGCAAGAATTGATTTGCCGGAGCCGTTGGCACCGTATATCGCCCAGTGTTGATGGGCGCAAAACGCCCACTCGGTCTCGGGAAAAACGATGCGGTCATAGGCGCGCAGAGTAACACCCTGAAACGAAATAAATAATTCTTTTCCCCCCGTCACCTTGTCTGTCATAGCTTCATTGATCCTGGAATGGGGGTGGGACCGGGCTATCATATTAATACACAAGTTTCGCACCCTCTATTTTCAGCAAAGCGGGTAACGTGCTGCAGGCCGGAAAAATTTTTTAAGGTAAAATCTATCAATAAGATGGTCAAAGAGAAAAAGGATTCGCAAACCTAAGAAAAGGCGCCCAGGTCAAATAACATACAGATATCTAAGTATCTTTTAGCATAGACTTCACTTTTTATTTTGGCGCCGTACGATCATGCGACAGAGAAATATTTTACCTTAAAAAATTTCTTTTGGCCTGCGGCACCAGAGACGTTTTAGCTATTTCAGGGTGCGAAACTTGAGTTAATATTTAAGGATTATCCCCCCGCTCCTTTTTCAAGCTCATCCAGTCTGTCAGGCTCCGAAACAGCAATGTCCACAAGGCTCTTGGGGATGGCACTCTGCTCGCACATCACTCTGATTTCTTTCTCCTGATCGCTAAATTCCATGATTTCGCGAATGGACTCGATGTATTCGAGCATTTCATCCGGCGGAATTTCTTCCAATTTAGGGCCTTCAGCCGCTTTCTTTTTCTGTGCAGCCGCCTCTTCTTCTAACCTTTGTTTTTCCCTTAATTCAGCTTCCATTGCCTGTTTGGCATCATTGATCGCGCCCTGGTCAAATTTTGCCACCTCGATGATTGATTTTTCAGAGACGTTGTTCGTAAGAAGGTGCTTCACCTTTTCATCGTTGGACTTGCCCTCTACTGCCTCAAGCAGCTTGGCTATTCTTTTCCTCTCTGCACGTTCCTTTTCCATCTCAGTGTTCACCTGTTTCAACTTCTCTTCGGTAATGTCCAACGCGCTAGTAATGACTTTAGGAGCCATTTTTTCCTCAATGAGAAATCGGATACCTTCATCGCCGGGCATGCCTTTTGCCTTGGCAATGAGCAGATCAAGTTTTGTCTTCTCGACAATTCGTATCACATCCGGTCTACGGTCAGCTTTTTGGAGTTCCGGCCATGTTGTTCCGAGGTCGTTGATGAGCTTGTTCACTGTAAAATAAGGGTCAGCCACGTCCTCCAGTGTAAGTGCGGCGACCGCAGTGTTGAAATCCTCCATAAGGGGCCTTCCTACCTTGCGCGCGTCATCCATTGCCCATCTCAATTGACGAATATTGCCCCCATGACGGGAAACATTATAACCTGCGTTGTCAAGTTCACCCGCAATCCGTTGAATCGATGCTTCAAAGTTTTCCTCTGATAGGTCCTGGGAATCGAGCTTAAGGATATTCTTTTCGATTGATAACCAGAGAGGTTCTTTTTCTCTTGCGTTGCTTGTCGTCATTTTAAATCCTCCTTTTTATTGTTTTATATCGAAAATAAATGCACCGGTCGAATCCCTCCGAAACAG
Source organism: Desulfobacterales bacterium (assembly GCA_037381105.1). GTDB lineage: Bacteria > Desulfobacterota > Desulfobacteria > Desulfobacterales > UBA11574 > UBA11574. The sequence goes on along the minus strand of JARRRC010000388.1, from coordinate 877 downwards.
TGTCTTTGATCCCTCCATAATGAAAAAAGTTGATAAGAACCTGCCTTCCGAGCCATAGACTATAGAGAAGCATCTAAGTGGGTCAAGAAAAAAATCATAACTTGTATGGAAGGGGCGCCAGTGGTGCGAATCAAGTGCATGCTTTGGTTGGGCCCACCGCTCAAGGCAAGTCATTTAGGGTTATACACTTGTACACTCTCTTGTTCATTTGCGTCGTTCCGTGCAACGATTGCAATAGCGGCCTCGGTCGCACTGAGATTTATCGGTTGATGAGGGACGCCGGCAGGTATAAATATGAAATCACCTGTCTCATTGATGACCGATTTTACCAAATTATCACCATATAGCGTTTTTACTCTGCCCTTCAGCAGATAAATCGCAGTTTCAAAACCTTTGTGGAAATGAGGCTCAGCTTTTGCCCCTGCCGGTATGACAACCATGTTCATAGATATGGCGGTTGAGCCTGCAGAAGCTTCAGAAATTCCAATGTAATTTGGAAGTCTCTGAATGGTATCCGTAGTAACCTTGGGCCTCACGGTAATGATTTCATCTTTCATATTTTCCGCTCCATGAGATTATATCGGTGCCCAACGGGCTCTTCAGTGGGCTCGGTTTTCAGCGCTCCGCTGAAGGAGCAGTGTTAGGCGGCTTTTATCCATAAACAGCGGTTAAACTACTCGCTGATCCATCACTTTAGTCATTTTAGATCACTTTAGTCAATTTTAACTTGTTCGGCTTTAGGTAGACTAGACCAGCCCCTTTAAGAGGTTAAATCAAAGCCGACCTCTGTGGGGTCGGATATTTACACATCATGGTATCGATAATAAGCCGCACAGGTGCCCTCGCTGGAGACCATGCAGGGGCCGATGGGATGAAT
>JARRRC010000387.1:0-6404 GCA_037381105.1 Desulfobacterales bacterium | reverse complement strand
AATACAGCTTCCATTCTTTCCTCCATCTGAAATTCTTAGCTTGAAATTGATATTTTTGTGTTGTTGAATCTGATCATCGCTTCGGCCAAGGATGCCGTCGTTACAATCCTTTGTAAAGGTACAAAGGAAGGGATGAACAGATTCAACAACACAAAAATATCAATTTCAAGCTAAGAATTTCAGATGGAGGAAAGAATGGAAGCTGTATTGAACAATTTGCCGTTGTATTGCACGCTGGTCGGTGTAGTAGGCGTCGTATTTGCCCTCATCATTGCCGGAATCGTCAAAGGGAAACCTGCCGGAAATGAAAGGATGCAAGAAATTGCCGGAGCCATCAAAGAGGGCGCGGTGGCCTACCTGAACCGCCAGCTTAAAAGTGTCGGAATCGCAGGCGGTATTATTTTTGTAATTATCGCCGCTACGCTTGGCATTAAAACCGCCATCGGATTTTTAATTGGGGCAACCGCTTCTTATGCAGCAGGATATATTGGCATGCGGGTGTCGGTGCTGGCCAACGTCAGAACTGCAGAAGCTGCCAAGGGCGGTTTGGCCAAGGGGCTTTCCCTGGCTTTCAAAGGCGGGTCAGTGACCGGCATGATGGTTGCAGGCCTGGCCCTTACCGCCGTATCAGGATTTTACACCGTAACCCATGATGTTGTGGCATTGGTGGCCCTCGGGTTCGGCGGGAGTCTGATCTCGATCTTTGCACGTCTTGGCGGTGGAATTTTCACCAAGGGCGCTGACGTGGGCGCAGACCTCGTCGGTAAGGTTGAGGCCGGCATCCCCGAAGACGACCCGCGAAATCCTGCGGTTATCGCAGATAATGTGGGTGATAATGTGGGTGACTGTGCCGGTATGGCCGCCGACCTTTTCGAAACATATGCGGTCACCGCGGTCGCCGCGATGCTGATCGGACATCTGATGTTTCCCAAGGTTCCCATGGCCACGCAATTTCCCTTGGTCATCGGGGCCATTTCTATTATCGCATCCATTATCGCTATCTTTTTCGTAAGACTGGGCGGCAGCGGATATATTATGGGGGCGCTTTACAAGGGCATGTTCGGATCTGCAATCCTTGCCGCCATTGGGTTCTATTATTTTAGTAATAAATTGATGACCGGCCTGGGCGATCTTACCCCCATGGCAATTTTTTATTCAGCGCTCTGCGGCCTTGTCCTGACCGTTCTCATTGTGATTATCACGGAATATTATACCGGTATCTATGCACCGGTCAAAGGCGTGGCGGAAGCCTCCACCACCGGTCATGCCACCAATATTATCGCCGGGTTGGCCGTCAGCATGCAGGCCACTGCAGCACCGGTACTCGTTATCTGTGCCGCAATTTTTGTTTCTTACAAGTTGGCCGGTCTTTACGGAATTGCAATGGCAGCCATGGCCATGCTTTCCATGACCGGCATGGTTATTGCCATTGATGCATACGGTCCGATTACCGACAATGCCGGCGGTATCGCCGAAATGGCTGAAATGGATGAAAGCGTCCGTGCGGTGACCGATCCGCTGGATGCGGTGGGAAATACCACCAAGGCCGTCACCAAAGGCTATGCCATCGGTTCGGCAGGTCTTGCCGCTTTGGTCCTTTTTGCATGTTACGTGTTTGAATTTACCATAAGAGGCGGAGAGGGCGGAACCATAAGGTTCGATCTTGGTGACGTCAATGTTATTATTGGTCTTTTTATCGGCGGCCTCCTTCCGTTTCTTTTTGCATCCATTGCTATGAAGGCGGTCGGAAAAGCCGGCGGAGCGGTCGTCGAAGAAGTTCGAAGACAATTCCGCGAAATTCCGGGCATTATGGAAGGAACTGCAAAACCGGATTACAGCACCTGCGTGGATATTGTGACCAAGTTTGCCTTGAAAGAAATGATGGCACCGGCCCTTTTGCCTGTTGTCGCACCGCTAGTTGTCGGATTTTTGCTGGGCAAGGTGGCCCTCGGCGGACTTTTGATCGGCAGTATCGTTACCGGTATTTTTGTTGCGATTTCCATGACCACCGGCGGGGCAGCCTGGGACAATGCCAAGAAATACATCGAAGACGGCCACCTGGGCGGCAAGGGGAGCGATGCCCATAAAGCCGCGGTTACCGGCGACACGGTTGGCGATCCTTACAAGGATACCGCAGGCCCGGCCATCAATCCGATGATCAAGATCCTAAATGTCGTCGCACTGCTGATGGTGCCTTTCTTGCTGTAATACGACATTTAAAAATAGTCATGTGTTTAAAGGATCGGCGGAATGAAGCGCCGATCCTTTTTTATTTGCCGATTTATTGTTTGTTGATTGTTTGTTGATTGTATGGTATAAATTTTAAACAATATCGAAACAGGTCCCAAGTTCTGATTTGGCAGAGTGGATAGTTTTAGCTTTAAAAAATTAGCAAACCGGTGTCAACATGATGAAGAAAAAGGATAAAGAACGAACTGAAACACCTGAACAAACCGTTCGGGAATTTAAAGTGGGTGACCTTGCGGTGTATCCTGCACATGGGGTTGGAAGAATCAATTCCATTGAAACCCGGATCGTTAACGGTGAGGAACACGATTTTTATATGATGAAAATCATCGAAAACGAAATGACGATCATGATTCCGACCTGGAATGTCGATCAGGTCGGATTGAGAGACGTTATTGATGTAAAAGAGATCCCCAAGGTGTATGAAATTATGAAAAAAAGGGAGGATTCGACAACTGAAACCCAGACCTGGAACCGGCGATACAGAGAATACATGGATAAGATTAAAACCGGCTCCCTCTACGATGTGGCTGAGGTATACAGGGATCTTTCTTTGCTGAAATTAACAAAAGATCTTTCTTTTGGTGAGCGCAAGCTTTATGCGGAGAATTTGGAGATATCTGACGAATAACCTGCCTTATGCACCACCCACGTGCTTTTACAATTCACGTAGAATCCACAGACTCCGGAAAGCGTCTGGATTTATACATCTCCGCTCTAATCTCCGATTGTTCCCGTTCGGTTGCGACATCCCTGATCCGTGATGGAAAAATACGGGTTCAGGGTGCGGCCAAAAAGGCGGGATACCGGGTAAAAACCGGTGATGAAATCAGTGGCTGTATTCCGCCTCCGACGCCCATCCAGTTCAAACCGGAACCGATTCCCATCGACATTCTTTATGAGGACGATCATATCATTGTTGTCAATAAACAACCCGGGCTTGTGGTGCATCCGGCTCCGGGCCATTACAGCGGAACACTGGTAAACGGCCTTTTGTATCACTGTCCGTTGATTGAAGGCATCGGAGGTGCCCTGCGGCCGGGAATTGTACATAGACTCGATAAAGATACGTCCGGCGTACTGGTGGTTGCAAAAAATGAGAAGGCGCACCAACACCTGGCAAAATTGTTTAAATCAAGACAGATCCAAAAAACATATCTGGCTCTGGTTTACGGTGCAATGGAATCGGATTCCGGAAAGATCTCACTGCCCATCGGCCGGCATCCGGTTGACCGGAAAAAAATGTCAATAAAAAGCAGAAAGACCCGGGTTGCGGAGACAGTGTGGCAGATCAGAGAACGTTTCGAGCCGGCAAGTCTCATCGAGCTTGATCTCAAAACCGGCAGAACCCATCAGATCCGGGTTCACTGCGCCGCCATCCATCATCCGGTGATTGGCGATCCGGTCTACGGCCGCCGTAGGACCTTGAAAAATGTTGTCCATGGTCAAGAGCAAGAGCTGTCCGGGGCGATTAAACGGCAGATCCAAAATAAGCTTCCTGCTCAACCGCGGTATGATTCCGTTTCCTTGAATATCAGCGAATGCAAAGGTCTCATCCTAACCGGTCTTTAAAGGTCTCAAGCGCGTCCCACAGCATGCGGCGAATGAACACTTCCTTGTCGCCGTGGGCAAGCTGCCGGTAGGCATCGTAATCCGGGTGAGATTCCGCCAGTTCAGGGGGGGTGGCTTTGCAGGCGGGTTTGGCGGTATCAAAATCTTGAACCATTTGAACGAGACTCTGTGTTTTACAGGGGAGATAAGCGAGCCATTTCAATCGCCGCATGATTTCAAACCGCACCTGATCCGCCAAAAACAGATGGATGTCCACTACCCGCATCTGTTCTCTATTCGAAAGGTAGTTGAACTTTGCGGCCGGCCCGAAATCAAGAATCCCCATGATGAGTTCGTAATAGGCGGACGAGCTGTTTTCTCCGGGTTGTGCCAAAAAATAGAGGGTTTTATCCGAGAGTTCTGAAAGTTTGATGTCAATGCCATAGGATTCGTCGAAGCGTTTTTGCCAGGGGCCAAAGGCCCGTTTTTTGAAGACTTTAGCTCGGTAGGCCTGAATGTCAACGACCTTTTCCATAATAAGGCAAAGGAGTCCAACCCAAGACTATGCAACATCTTTGTCATAGCAGATCAGGCAGCACTGCAGGCATCGGCTTGATTCATACAGGGCCTCTTCCTCACTGATAACAAGATCTGCTTCGACAAACGACTTAATTCGTTCATCGACCGGTAATTCCGGCATCTTGGTTCTAGACAATTTCGTTATCCCGGGAACCGATTCAAAAATCGAAACCGGAATGTGATTTTTAAACAATGTCTTTTCCGGAGGCGTTATGTCCCGGCCCATAAGATACAAATTAATGGATCGAGCCGCTCGACGCCCCGCGCCGATTGCGGAGACCACAAGATCAGCGCCGGTGGCAGCGTCTCCACCGGTAAAAATATAGGGTATACTTGACTGAAGCGCAACAGGATCGTCGGAATCTATGGTATTCCAGCGGGTAATATTCAAATCCTGGTCCAGCCGCTTGCTCTCGTCTTTGAAGAAAACATCCGGCCCCTGACCGATGGCGGTGATCAGCATATCAATATCCATTATGGTTTCAGAACCTTCGACGGGCACCGGTCTGCGTCTTCCGCTGGCATCCGGTTCACCGAGTTCCATTTTCTGATATTCCAGTCCGATGACATTGCCTTCTTCATCACCGATAACACGGGTGGGAGCCGCCAAAAACGTAAACTTGACGCCTTCATGTTCTGCGGCTTCAATTTCGACCAAATTGGCCGGCATTTCCTTTCGGGTTCGGCGGTAAACGATCGATACTTCTTCCGCACCCAGGCGAATCAGCGTTCTAACGCAGTCGATGGCGGTGTTTCCACCGCCGATGACGGCACATCGTTTGCCGACAAAGGGCCGTTTTTCATGGGACCTTTCCTGCTGCCATAAAGCAAAATTGGTGAGAAAATTGATGCCTGTATAGCAGCCTTTAAGATCTTCACCCTCAACGCGCAGCGAGTAATCTTTCCAGGCACCGATTCCTAAGAAAACAGCATCAAAGCCGGCCGCCATCAGCGATCCGATATCAAAGTCACGCCCGAGCATCATGTTCGGTTTATGTTCGATGCCCAGATCGAGGATGCCCTGGATTTCCCAGGCCAAAACCTCTTTGGGAAGCCGGTATTCAGGGATTCCATAACGGATCATCCCACCGAGTTTCGGCATGGCGTCAAATATCGTCACACTGTGCCCCAGACGACGGAGAAAGTAGGCGCAGCTTAAACCGGCCGGGCCGCCGCCGATGACGGCAATCTTTTTTCCGGTATCCGGCGCACAGGAGACGGGAAGCCGTCTACCGGACTTCATTTCATAGTCGGCGGCAAATCGTTTCAACTGATTAATGGAGACCGCTTCATCTTCCAGTCCTCGGCGGCAATAATTTTCACATGGATGGGGGCATACGCGGCCACACGCCAGAAGTAACGGATTTCGTTCTCTAATGGTCTTCACAGCACCTTCATAATCACCGGTTTTGATTTGATAAATATATTTGGGGATATTGATTTCAGCCGGACAGGTTTGTTGGCAAGGTGCGATGCGATCGTCGTACTGATTGAGATGCAGCAGCTTTTGAGACATGGTTTTGATTTGCATGATATCTTTTGGGCACGCTTTTTCACATGCGCCGCATCCTACACATTTCATTTCATCGACAACCGGATACCCAAGGGGTCCCATTTTAAGTGCATTGAATGCACAGGCGGTTACGCAGTCTCCGAACCCGATACACCCCACGGCACATTGACGTTCACCACCGTAAATTGCGGCGGTTGCACGACAGCTCTTGACGCCCATGTAATAATATTTATCTTCCGCACGACTGCCTCCCCGGCAAGTATTGTATGAAATCATGGGTTCCGCAGTGCCCGGGTCAACACCCATGACGGCGGCAATGTTTGAAGCAGATTCCGGACCGGCGACGATACAAACGCTGGGTGTCGCTTCACCGGCAACCACCGCAACCGCCGCCGCAGAACATCCGGCATATCCGCAACCGCCGCAGTTTGCACCGGCAGTGAAAGATTCCACCTCTGCAATTCGAGGATCCTCATAAACATAAAAAACCTTTGAGGCAACACTGAGTACAATG
>JARRRC010000386.1:0-3619 GCA_037381105.1 Desulfobacterales bacterium | reverse complement strand
CTCAAAACGTAAATATTATTATGATTTGGAATCGGTTAAAAAGACACTGAAACAAAAACAGAAAAGGGGTGCATTATGAATGGAACGAATGGAAACGGAAACGGCAACGGGATTGCCACACTGCAAAATGGCGATGGTTATCAAATACAGAAATTTGAGCCTCGGCAGCCAGCGCCGGATTTTGTAGGAAATATGGTCACAATGGCCCTGGGCAAAATAGATGAAATGCACAGGCTGGCAACCACTCTTTTAAAATCAAATTTCCTGCCTACCACGATTCGGACGCCGGAGCAAGCGGTAACGGTCATGTTAAAGGGAATGGAGTTGGGGATCCCTTTTATGGAGGCTCTGGAAAATATTTCAATCGTCAAAGGCAAGCCGGTTGTTCAGGGCAATGTCTTACTCGCGAAAATCGCACAGGCTGGCGGTCGTTATAAAATTCTGCGGGAGGACGTTACGGGCTGTGAGATCATCTTTTCACGGCGCGGATGGGATGACTACAAAGCCTCATTCACAATTGAGGATGCAAAGCGGGCGGGTTTAGCTGGACGGGATGTCTGGCGACAATATCCATCCACGATGCTGAAATGGAGAGCGGTTTCAAAGGGAGCCAGAACGCTTTTCCCGGATGTGACGGGCGGAATGTATATCCCCGAGGAACTGGCTTCAAAAATGGATTCTAAAGCCTCTCAGAGCGCACCAAGAAAGGAGCCTGACAAAGTAGTCGACCGAGATAAGCCAACCGCAGAGAAAGAGCCTCAGATATTAAAACAGACGGAAATGAGTCTTGAGCAGAGAGCGGAACAGACTTTCAGGAATCAACAGAAGGAAAATGAAAAGAAAGATGAAAAACCGGCTGAAGTGAACATGACGGATAAAATCAAAGAGGCTTTGATTGAGGATACGGCAGACGAAGCAGCAAAGGCCGGATTTATAAAGGCCATGAATGGCTTAAAAAAGCGGCTGGAAGCAATCGACATTAACAAAGCGACTATCGCCTTGTATGAGGTTGTTACCTCTTTCGAGTATGAGAAACTTGAGGATTTCAAATTCCGGTCGGATATGGAGAGAGCTTACCGGACGTTTAAACATGCGGTTGAGTTAATTGAGTCTGGAATAAAGGCTTAAATAAAAAGAGGCCCCCGGCCATTGCTGACCGGGGGACACTCAACCATTCATACATTTTAGGGGTGCATGAATGTAGGAGAAATGTAACAATTGCACCCCTTTGAAACAAGTAAAAATATCTAAAAAGTTTAGGGGTGCATGTATGGCAAGACCAAAAGAATTTCGAGCAAAGTATTTCCCGCATGAGTGCCAGTTACCCACCAATGGCACGGTCGCCCTATTAGAGGACAGATTTGGAAATGATGGTTACGCGGTTTGGTTTAAGACCTTGCAGATGTTGGGCCGGGCTGAAAACCATTATCTTGATTTGCGGAACGTGCTGCGGTGGCGCGGTTATCTGAAAGAGTGCAATGTATCGGAGCAAACGGCACTGGATATCCTGGACGATCTGGTGGTTCTGGATGCGATTGACGCGGATTTATGGAAGAAACACAAAATTATATGGTGCTACAATTTTATCTATAAAGCCCTGGACGAATTGTATCGGCGCAAGGATGAAATTCCGATGAAGCCGGTGGTACTGGAAGACGGCAGGGTCAAGGTTGAATATGGGCCGAATCCTGAACGGCAAGAGGATTTCGGCGCGGAAACGGAGGTTAATGACAAAGAAACCCCGGTTAATGTTGCAGAAACGCCGGTTATTGCCGCGGAAACGGCAGTTTCAGCGCCAAAGACTAAACTAAATAAAACTAAACTAAACGAAACTGAAGTAAATAATAATAGCGCCGGCATGTTTCTGGAAAGCGATGTCCAGAAGCGCGATATTACAGAAGCAGGTGAGAGAATCTTTTTAAAAGACGGCAGAGTCCTGTTTAAGTCCGGCGGGGCGGTGTATACTGGCCTGAGTGTCGCTCAGGCGTTTATCGAGCGCCGCAGACGGATTAATCCTAATTTTAAATTCAATGCAGAGACCTGGGAAAAGGCCGGAAATAAATTACTCGCTGAATGGACTCCCCCGGAGTTGATGGATATTTTTGACAAGGCGGTCGAGGTAAAAATTTACAGGCAGATCATTCAGAGCTTACCCAAATTTTTTGATAAACAGAAGAACACAAGAATTCGCTGGATTGATGCGGTGGTGAATCACATGGACAGATATACGCCAAACCAGCAGGGCAAAACGCAGACTCAAAACAGAGTCAAAAGTATATCGGTATGGATTCCGGGCGAACCGGCTCCCCGGCGCTCTGTCAAAGTCGGCGCGGAGTTAAAAGAATTAATTGCCGGACAGAGGCAGGATGTCCGGGAAGACGTTGCACATAATCTGAAAATCGGGGGTTACACGAAACATGAAATACAGGAACTCACAGGCGTCAAGGTCGCCTAATCTTATAAATTCAGAGCTTGAGCGGCGCGTCTTGGGTGAATTGCTTTTAGATTCGGAATTTGCCCCGGAGTTGTCCGAGGATGATTTTACGCTGCCAGCTCATAAAAGCACCATAAAGTCAATGCAGGAATTAAAGCAAAACGGGCGCGTGATTGACATATCCACTCTGGCCGGGTCCGGAATTGACCCGGTGTGGCTGTCCGGCGTTTTGAGTGGATCTCCATCAGCCGCAAACATCGAGTCAAATATCAGGGAATTGAAACAGCTTAAAAACTTAAGACAGTTATATCAAACCTCACAGAAATCCCTGGAAATGATTGAGGACGGCGCGGTGGTGGATGACGTTTTGATGCTGTGGAATACCGCACAGAATCAGGTCGAAAGTTTAGGCGGTGAATATTATTCAATGCAGGATGTAGCGGAGAACATTGCCTCAGAAGAAGTTTTTGAGCGAATGAAAAACACGGAATTTAAAACGGGCTTCATTGATCTGGACCTGAATTTCCATATTCACCATGAGGATTTAATCATTATTGCGGGACGGCCTTCGATGGGCAAAACGGCATTCGCCCTGGGACTTGCAAAAAATTTTGCCCTGCAGCAAGGTGAGCCGGTTGCCTTCTTCTCATATGAAATGAGCAAAGAACAGCTTGCCGTCAGGCTGGCAAACAGCGAGAGCGCCGGAGACAAGAGTTTTTTGGGGTTCTCAAGGGCTGTAAATAAAATCAGGGGTATGCCGCTTTACATGGTGGATAAGCCGGTGAGCCTGATGGATGCCAGAGGCATTATGAGAGAGTTGAGCCGCAAGGGGGTGAGGCATTTTTTCTTTGATTATTTGCAGATCATGCCAGCTTCCCATGGCGAAAATCGAACGCAGGAATTGAGCCACTTAACCCGAACCCTGAAGCTGTATGCCAAAGAATTTGGTTGTGTGAATTGGGTTTTAAGTCAATTATCGAGAGCAGTTGAAGCACGGCAGGATAAGCGCCCCAGCCTTGCGGATTTACGGGAGTCTGGAGCGATTGAGCAGGATGCAGACACGGTGCTGTTTCTTTATCGCCCGGTGTATTATGGGATTAATTCAACGGATGATATTGATAACACAAACAATCTGGCCCAGGTATTAATCAGGAAACAACGCAATTTTAAATCCCCGGTCGATGT
>JARRRC010000385.1:0-2959 GCA_037381105.1 Desulfobacterales bacterium | reverse complement strand
CAACATTTCCCATGATCGTCAGATAAAATACCGGGTGATCGGGAGCGTTGGTTTTCACCATTACTTTTTTGGTCACGGTTCTACCGCCGTATCCGGCCGTATCTACCTTGATAACGATCTTTCCCTCGCCGCCGGGAGGGATTTGTCTCGGGTAGGAGACAGCCGTACACCCTCAGCCGGTTCGCACTTTTTCGATCACAAGCGGTGCGTCTCCTTTGTTTTGTATGACAAAGTCATGGGTTATCTCAGTGCCGTCTAAAACCGGAGCAAAGGTGTATCGGTTGTTCGGTATATAGGCGGATGGTGCCTGAAGCGCCTGTTCTGCAAAACCGAACGTACCGGTTCCGAATAAAATAATGCAAAAGGTTACAAAAACAACGGCAAATATTTTCGGTCTCATCCTCAAGATTTCCTTTAAAGATATCGGGTAATAGGGTTTTTAAACTCCGGTTCATGTTCCGGTATTCGATAAACCGAAAAGCATGAACAGCCTTTAATCGTCTATCCACAACCGAGGATTATTGTCTAAGATCAGATCGATGATCCCGGTGATCCCGGACTTTGAACGGGGGCATGATCAAAGGACTGGGAAAAAAGACCAAAAGACCATTGATCAATGAATATTATTTAGGTTGCATTCCGAAGAATGTCAAGACGCATATTATCATTTTAGTTCCATGCACTCTATTTTACCGGTTTCCGTATCCACCATACTAAATTCCGAAGAACTGACTTCTCCCACTTTACATCATAAATACGGGATCCACATCCAGGACGACTTTCACATCGCGGCAGCTTATTTTCGTCTTATTGACAAGCCATAAATCATAAAGAAATCGGCGGAACGGCTGAATACCCAGTCCTTTTAAGAGAATCTGCCACCGGTATTGTCCGGCAATTCTGTAGAGCGGTGCTTCAACAGGCCCCAATATTTCCAGAGATTTTGATAATGACCGGTTCCCCTTCTTCAATTCATGGCAAAGCTCTCCCACTGTCTGAGCATGCAGCCGGGTTTTTGCTTTGTCTTTTCCAGATATTTTGATTTGAACCACCCTGGAAAACGGCGGATAATGGAGGCTTTTTCGAAACCCGATCTCAGTTCTATAAAACGGCTGGAAATCTTGTTTTGTTGCGGATAATATACTGAAGTGATTCGGATTATAGGTCTGAAGGATTACGCGCCCCGGCATCGTCCCACGCCCGGCCCTGCCAGCGACCTGAGCCAATAGCTGAAATGTTCTTTCTCCGGCTCGAAAATCAGGGAAATTCAGGGAAAGGTCGGCACAAATAATACCCACAAGGGTAATATTTGGGAAATCATGACCTTTGGCCACCATCTGGGTACCTACCAGAATATCGATGGATCGGTTTCTTAAGCCTTTAAGGATCTTTATCATCGATCCCTTGCGCCGGGTTGTATCGCGATCCATTCTGGCCACTTCGGCATGAGGAAAAAGCGTTTTTGCAGCCGCTTCGACTTTTTCTGTCCCGAGTCCCAAAAGCCTGATCTTGGAAGACCCGCATGACATGCAGCTTGATGCTGACGCCCGCGTAAAACCGCAATAATGGCATTTATATGCATTGTCCTTTTGATGAAACGTCAATGAAATATCACAATTTTTACATCGTACGGCTTCACCGCAGCGTGAACAAACCGGATAAGCGGCAAAACCACGCCGGTTCAGAAAAAGAAGAACCTGCTCACCGCGCCCGATAGTCGTTTTCATGGCGCCGTAAAGTTCCGACGTAATAAAGCGTCGGCTTCCCTTAACGTCTCTTTTCTCACGAAGATCGACTACGGTGACCTCCGGCAGAGACCGTTTTTCAACCCGTTTTGTTAATGTCACCTCCTTGAATTTTCTTGTCTTAACATTATGGTATGACTGTATAGACGGCGTGGCGGATCCCAGCAGCGCCACCGCATTTTGAAGTTTTGCCCTAACCACTGCAAGATCCTTCGCATTGTATCGCAATCGGCTATCCTGCTTGTAGGACGTGTCGTGTTCTTCATCAACAACAATGATGCCGATATTTCTTAAAGGGGCAAAAACCGCAGATCTGGCACCGATGACAACGGCGACTTCACGACGTACAATACGCATCCATTGGTCGTATCGTTCTCCGGAAGTGAGTCCGCTGTGAAGAATGGCGATACGATCGCCAAACCGTGCTCTAAACCGGCGCTCCATCTGTGATATCAACGCGATTTCCGGGACCAGTACCAGGACCGAATACCCTGAATTGATGACCGTCGCCGTGAGGTGCATGTACACCTCCGTCTTACCGCTTCCCGTAACGCCCGTCAAAAGGCATGTGCAAAATTCCCGACCTAAAGACGCCATTACTTCTGAAACCACGCGGTCTTGTTCTTGGGTAAGTTTGTGGGGGGTATCCGATTCAATCGGTTCACCGAACGGATCCCGATAAATCCTTTTATTAACGATAGAGATATAACCGTCAGATTGCAAACCTCTGACGAGTCTCGGTGCAGACGGAACCAGGGTTTTTAATGCTTTTACAGAGATTTCGCCTCTATCTTTGACGATTTGAATGATTTTTTCCCGGGTCCCGGACAAATTGTTAAAAGAAACATCTAAATCGGTCAATGACACATACCGTTCAATTTTTTGTTTGATGATGCTGCCTTTCAGCTTTTGTTTTCGTTCGATAAACCCGTGGCGTTGCATGCCATAAATCAAGGCATTTGGAATGTCTTTGTGAAGTTTTTTACGAAGTTCTTTGAAGCCGCAGGGCGCTGCCTCCAACACTTTCAAAATTTCATTTTCAAGCGGCGTCAAAGAATTTTTAAAAAGGGCTTCTTCTCCCTTATTCGTAAGGGCAATGACGGCAAAGTCATAAATATTGGGTCCTCCGGGCAGGGCGGATTTTATCACATCTCCTATAGGGTGCAGGTAGTAATCAGCCGTCCATCTGAAAAAAGGTATCATACACGAAAAAA
>JARRRC010000384.1:0-2972 GCA_037381105.1 Desulfobacterales bacterium | reverse complement strand
CTCAAGAGGTCGCCTCGGACGAAAATGTGATTAAAGCCTATTTGGGAGATGAATATGTCGTTTCTTGAGGTGAAACATATCGATGTTTTTTATGGAAATGTTCAAGTCATTTTTGATCTTTCGCTTGAAGTCATAGAAGGCGAAGTGGTCAGCATTATCGGCGGCAACGGCGCCGGCAAATCAACACTTTTAAAGACCATTTCCGGGCTGATAAATCCGGCAAAAGGAGAAATTGTATTTGAAGACGCTCCCATTCAAACCGCTCCTCCCGAAGAAATCGTTGAGCACGGAATTATACAGGTGCCTGAAGGGCGACGTCTGTTTACCTTAATGTCTGTTAGAGACAACCTGATCATCGGAGCTTATAACAGCCGTGCCGGAAAAAATGTAGCGTCAACAATGGAAGACGTTTATTCTCTGTTACCAAAACTGAAAGAAAGGGAATCCCAGTTGGCCATGACGCTGTCCGGAGGGGAGCAGCAGATGGTTGCGATCGGCCGGGGTTTAATGGCCAGACCGAAATTGCTGATGCTCGACGAACCTTCTTTAGGGCTTGCGCCCATCTTAATCAAGGATATTTTCCGAACGGATCGGGAAATTGCAAATCAAGGTACCACTGTACTGCTGGTGGAGCAGGACGTAAAGCATTCTCTGAGTTTGAGCGACCGAGGGTATGTATTGGAACACGGTCGTATTGCCATGGAAGGTCCGGCCGATAAATTGTTGGATGATCCTCATATCAAAACCGCTTATCTCGGGTTGTAGCTCCCGATAAGGAAAGAAAAAAAGAAAAGAGGATAATGAAAAACGAAGAGGCCTTCTCATCTTATAGTTAGTGTTTATCCATAAATGAGGATTTTTGTTCAAGTTCAAGGCATGCGAAAAAAATAACCGCAGGCATATAATTGATATTCCGAGGATTATTTTTTGAGCATAACACAGAGATTGGGCAAAAAGACCATTTATGGATGGAAACTAGTTATATTTGCATCGATACGCAGTTATCCATGTTCTAATTCCTATTTCCTAAAACAAACATCCAGCAAAACAAATTCTTTCTGCGGCGGTTCCTATGCCAAAATTTTTGTTTAAACAATAAGGGTGAAGTCATGTACGGATTTTATGGAAAAATTCTAAAAATAGATCTGAATAAAAAAACATATCAAATCGTGCCGATAGAAAACCCTATCCTTAAAAGCTATCTGGGCGGAAGGGGGCTTGCCACTGATTTATTGCTCCGTTACAACCCGCCGGGCGTGAATCCACTGAGCCCCGAGAACCATTTGATATTTGCTCTCGGTCCGTTAACAGGAAGCGCGGTCTGGGGTTCCTGCCGTCACGGGGTGTTCACAAAATCTCCCCAAACCGGCTTCTTTTCCGAATCTTATTCAGGAGGAACCGTAGCAGAGCATATGAGTGCTTCCGGATTCGACGCCGTCATGATCCAAGGTGCCGCGTCAAATCCGGTCTGGATAGAGATTGGAGAAGAAAAAGTTTTCTTTCATCCAGCCGAGGATCTTTGGGGAAAAGACACGTTTGAAACTGAAGATCGAGTCAAGGCGTGGATCAAACAACATCGCCTTGAAGCCAAAAAATGCGGGGTCGTCTGCATCGGACCGGCCGGCGAAAATAAGGTCAGCTTTGCGGTTCTAGAGAATGATTACTGGCGCAGTGCCGGTCGAACAGGGGTAGGTGCTGTAACAGGTTCAAAGAAAATAAAGGCTATCGCCTTTTGGGGAAACCAAAAGAAGGAGTTTGCCGATATCGAATTAATGAAAGATTTTGCGAAATCCATGGCTCAACGCTCTAAAGAAGATGCAGGTGTAAAGGCGTATAAAACTATGGGCACGCCAATGTTGGTCGATATTATGAACAAAGCGGGTGGATTCCCAACCCGTTACTGGCGAAAAGGAAGATACGAACACGCAGAGAATATCAATGCCGGCGCCCTTCACGAAAGATGCGACGTCCAACCTCATGCCTGTCTGAAATGTTTTATGGCCTGCGGCAGGCTCTCCACCATCAAGGAAGGAAGACACAAAGGACTCAAAATAGAGGGGCCGGAATACGAGACCATCTATGCCTTTGGCGGCCTCTGTGAAATCGACAGCATCGAGGAAATCGCCTATTTAAACGATATCTGCGACCGTCTCGGCATGGATACCATCAGTGCAGGCAACCTGGCCGCACTGACCATCGAGGCCTCCCGCCAAAGTAAAATTGATTATGAGATTGACTACGGACAAGTCGATTCGATTGCGAAACTTTTGGAAGATATTGCCAAACGTCGCGGCATTGGAGACACCTTGGCACACGGCATCAAATACACAGCTAAGGAATGGCATATGGAAGACCAGGCTATTCATGTCAAAGGTCTCGAGCCGGCAGGCTATGATCCTCGAGCGCTGAAAGGAATGGGTCTGGCCTATGGAACATCGGCCAGAGGAGCCTGCCACCTGCGTGCCACGTTCTACAAACCCGAACTGGCCGGGCTCATTGATCCTGACCGGATCGATGGAAAAGCCAAAATGTTTACGGAGTGGGAGGACCGTCTGACGATTTTTGATACCCTGATTCTGTGCCGCTTCTATAGAGATCTTTATCAGTGGGGTGAACTTTCCACCATGATTCGAGTAACAACCGGCATAAACCTTACCGTCCAAAACATGAGAACCATTGCCGGCGCCATCCTTGACAACATCAGACGGTTTAATTTAAGAGAGGGTCTTACCCCCGAAGATGATCGCATTCCACGGAGATTTTTCAACGAGGCGCTACCCGAAACCGGTAAAATTATTACCGAAGATCAAATGAAACAGCTGTTGACAGACTATTATAAAGAACGCGGCTGGAATCCAAGAGGCGAACCCTCAACATTGAATGGGTCTTAAGCATTTTGTTTTGTTCGCTAAAGTGACCATTTCTGGGCGTTTCAAGCTGTGATATGCTAAAAATCTTAACGAATTCATCTT
>JARRRC010000383.1:3007-3895 GCA_037381105.1 Desulfobacterales bacterium | reverse complement strand
GCACTTCATCCAATTGTCCCCTGAGAAGACCGATGGCCCCCATGCGGGTGGACGGTCGTTCTCCCTTCCAGTCTTTGGTGGACATCGGATTATAGCCCAAGGCGGCTTTGATCCCGGCCCTCGAGACGAGGGCACCGGTGCTGTGGTTCGCCCAATGGCGAATAACTGCGGACCGCCCCCCAAGAATGTTGCCGCTTCCCGGAACGATGCACGAATACAGCACACCCATCTCGATGGCGTCTTTAAAGGCGCCATCATCCATCTGCAGTGAATCGAGGGCGTCGGAAAGAACCGGGAAGGGATTCATTTTTTCGTTGCTTTCGCCCTGATCCATCGGCTCTCCGGCACGATACATACCGATATGGCTGTGCGGATCAATGAATGCCGGCGTAATGACCTCGAACTTGCCCAAGAGCCTGCCTTCGGCTGTGTTGGAAATCCCGGCAATCCGGTCGTTTTTGATTTGCAGAAATGCCTTTTTTTCTAGCGATCGACCGGTGTAGATATTTTTGGCAAAAACAGAATTCATTTTTGGGACCCGGTCCCGATCGCTATTCTCCTTTGATCTTTGGGAAAATGTCATAGACATAATCGTGTGCATCCAATACAGACTTGTTCAGCGTGCCTTCATGAACGCGCTTTATAACTTCCTCGCGAGACAGGGTGAAGATTGCCTCGAAAAGCTGCTCACGCTCCTTTTCGTCCGCCGGCGCCAGGACAAAAAGCACGCGGGCGCTGTGCTGTACATATCGGGGCGACAGCAGCTGGCGCTTCAGTATCTCCATAATGACGGGCGCCTTGGATTGGTCAAAACGGCCCGGATTTCCGAGGCGCTCCAACTCGGCACAGAATGCCGATGTCCACTCGTTATGGTAATCCCACAGCCGT
>JARRRC010000383.1:0-2974 GCA_037381105.1 Desulfobacterales bacterium | reverse complement strand
GTTATGGTAATCCCACAGCCGTTGGAAAAGCTGATCGGTAAAACGCGTTCCGGCCTTGACCTCGAAGGCGTCCTCAGCCGGCGTGAGCCCATCTTCAGTTAGCGCAGGCCGTTTTAAAAAGCCGTCTTTGGTGATGACAGCCTGGTGATGGAGCAGGGTCCACAGCCACGATACATCGATCCGGTACGTGGCGAGATCATTCATAAAACGGAGTGAAAGCTCGTAGTCGTCGATGGCGGCCGCAAAGTTTCCATTGAGAATCTGGAAGCCGTAGTTTGCCGCCATATAGAAGGCGTGCTGGATGTGCTCAATCGTAATCTCCCCCTTTGGCACATCGTAGATACTGTCCCAGAGCTCCTGCGTAAAAAGCTTCTCCGGCATGCTGAACATGTCCTGGGTGAGGACCCAGGGTGTAATTTTGCCTTGGGGGTTCAACAGGCCGCGGGATTGCAGCAGGCGCTGCTCTGCTTCAACAAGACCACTTTCGACCGTCGGCACCGGTTTGTTTTTCACGGCCACTTCCTGGCGCGGCGCATCGAGAATTGCCTGGAGCTGTGTCACGGAAGCCTGCAAAGGCGCATTGCCGGCGGCAACGTATGACGGCTCGGGGCTGGCAACCCAACTTTGCCGATAGGCATCGTAAAGCCGTCCTTTAACCTGGCCGGCAAGAATCTCTTCCAGAGTAGGCTGCCGCCCTGCAGGCAGCGGCTCTTCGGGCATAAAGATGAGACCCAGCAGACGCTCTCGTATCTTGTCGATGACCATCGCACGCAGCGCCAGCGGGTTATACTGGGACCGGCCATAGGGATCGGTCTGCTGGTAGATCATTACCGCCGACATCCCGCCAATGGGTCCTCCCTGGGTGAACTCTCCATTTTTCATACCGGCCATGAGCATCATCAGCGCGTTATACCGCTGATATGCAATCATGTTCGGGGTGGCCATACCGATGGACTGAGGATCCGGAAACACACCCTTGGGATCGTCCTTCCACATCTCAATGATGCTGGCCAGGTAATCCCATCGGCCGACATTTGTCCCAAGGAGCCTTCGTCTCAACACCCAGGCAATTACCGGCAGGAACCGGCCCGCATTCCCTTCCTCGTATAGGACTTTGATCTTAATGGTGCCGGGTGCAACGCCGATCAAGCCTTCCACCCGTACCAAAAGCTTCTCCACAATGAGAGCTTCCTGAGGGGTCTGAATTTTTGGGATGTAAAAGTATAAGCCGGTACCGGCTCGTTTGAGGGACTCGTAGTTGTTCAGCGCCCAGATGAGGGTAACGGGAATAATACCGTGCACGGGCTGGCCGTTGAGCGTTACGTGGTCATACCGCACGTGGATGCTCGGAGGCCGGGCAAATCGGATCGGCCAGTGCGCCGGGGATGCTTTGATTTTGTACTCGCGCGTCTTGCCTTTCTTCTTTACTTTATACACTTGGTCGTCCCACTCGCCTTCAAAGATCTCTTTTGCATTCTCCAATGCCGCAAAAATCCCTATGGGCTGACTTTCGGTCGCGCCATCGGGAAGGAAGTGGGGCGGTGAAGCGTCTTCAAAGTCCGGCATATTCATAGGTGCCGGGCTGTTCAGCGCATTAAATGCCATGTCCAGCGGATGCCATGGCCCGGTGAGCTCCAAGCCGGGATTTGTCAATGGATGGGCGTCTTCCGGAACAGGCACTTCGTCATTGAGTCTCCAGCGCCATTCGCTGTCGCGACCGAGAAAATTATCAATCAAGCCCTGGATGATCTGACGATATGTCCGGAACTGCCCCGTTACGGGATCTTCAAAGGTGTCCTCCCACTTCGGCCAGGCATATTTCTCGCGGACCGGCGCAGAAGATCGCATTAACGCCTGGCGAGCGGTAAGGGCCACGGCGATCTCAGGATGAAGCTCTTGTGCGAGTGCGGCAATCTCCTTTTCCACGTTTACTTTTCGATCGTTTATGGTTTTTGTACCGAAAAGCCTTGGGAAGCTTTGGAGAATATCCTCCCGAATGACCGCCTTGTCTGCACCTTTTAAAACGCTTTCTTTATCTTCTGAAGTTTGTTGTGCCATTTGCCTTATCTCCTTAGCTCTGAATGTTTCTGCTGATCGGTTACGATGTGGATCAAACAAGTGTAGCCTTATCAACTAACAATAATTCTATAACAACAATAGTCAATATAAAAGGTACTATTTTTGCAGGATTTTCCAACTCGATCAGCAGATTCCCTATCGGCAGTTTGCGGATACTTAAATATTCAGCCTAAAAAGATATTGGATAAAAAATGACAATTGACAACCCTTTTCGCCTATGACAAGCTAGCCTCAAACAAACCGTTCACTATTTTTTATAGCTTTTTCCTGGGAGGTTGATATGGGAATTAATAGAAAAGTCGAAGATATTCCGTGGGCACCCCACCCGGTTGTTCCGGGAATTTCAATAAAGCCCCTGATTTCTTCCAAAGAGCACAATCTGGACGTCACTTGCATGCTGGTCAATGTGCCGGCCGGCAAAGAAGTTCCCGAACACATTCATGAAACGCAGGACGACATCCTTTTCCCGTTAAAAGGAAAAGCCGTGATGTGGGTGGAGGGCGTGGGAGATTTCACGCTTGAACCCGGGGAAATTGTCAGGGTCCCGAAAGGAAAGAAACACAAAATAATGGATATCGTCGAAGAACTGTTGGTTTATGATGTTTTCTTTCCGGCACTGATCTGAAGAAAAAATGACTGAATAAAATCCTGTATTTCGATTGTAAAAAACACTGTATATTGAAAAATAACGCCTTCAGGCCATTGAGGTTTCTGACTGCCTTATGGAGCTACGGGTGTTGTGTGGAGAATGTTCGCAACCTTATTTCCTCTGCTTTTTGAACCCAGCTCGGGCGGTCCCTACGGTATCATCTCAATGCCGGAGCAGACGCCCCTTCATCGATCAATTTCATTTTCCGATGACTTTCCAATTTTAAAACATCTTTATTCAACCCGT
>JARRRC010000382.1:1362-4375 GCA_037381105.1 Desulfobacterales bacterium | reverse complement strand
AAAAAAAGCGAGGAGTATGCCCGCCTTTTTATCGAAAATCTTAATCATCAGGTTTTTTTACAGTTTATCATTCCGGCTGCGCTAAAATTCGGCAAGATTCAACTGAGTAACGAAAAACAGTTTGAACGAATGGACAAGGTCGTTAGAAGCACGCTTCACAGCTTCCATATCGATATGGTCAATATATACGATATGGAAAACACGATTTCCTACAGTTTCGACCATTCGGTAATCGGTAAAGAAAACGCCGGGGGTAAAGCATATAAAGATGCTCTTAAAGGCAAATTTACTTCAAACCTTATCCAAAACGGTAATTGGTTTGAAATCTTCCTCGGCTTCCCCCAAGACAGCCGATTAATTACATTTGCTCCTTTACGCGCCGAACAGCCGCTTTCCAGGATATCCGGCCCGGTTCTCGGGGTCGTTGAAATCGTACAGGACTTAACCCAAGATTATAAAGAAATTTTCGATTTTCAGATACGGGTTATTATTACCGCTTCGGTAGTGATGGGCATTCTTTTTTTAGCCCTGCTTTTGGTAGTTAAGCGCGGGGAAGGCATCATAGAAAAGCGTGCCCAGGAGAGACTCAAGCTCATCGAACGGCTAAACCGCGCAGAGCACCTATCGACCTTGGGTGAAATGGTGGCGGGAATTTCCCATGAAATTCTAAATCCTTTAGGTATTATAAAAAGATCGTCCGAGCTTTTAAAGAAAAAAATGGCCCGTTATGATCCTTCAGTTCCATTCCAGACATCATTATTGAAGAATCCAACAGGCTCAATAATATTATCACCGATTTTTTAAATTTTGCAAAACCCAAAAACCCGAACCTTGCTTTCTGTAACATTGAAGATATTCTTGAAAAAAACATCACATTTTTAACCTCACAGATCAAGCAAGAAGGGTACATTATCGAGAAACATTACGATGAAAATCTTCCGGAAATTGCCGCTGATTCGGATATGCTTTACCAGGCGTTTCTTAACCTCCTTATCAACGCCATGCAGGCAATGCCCGGTGGCGGTATCATTCACGTTAACATTCATTCTGGTGATCACGCAGTGACAATCAAGATTGAAGACGAGGGTGAAGGCATACCAAAAGATTTATTGGAAAAGATATGGGATCCTTTTTTTACGACAAAAGCAAAGGGGACCGGTCTGGGGCTGGGTATCGTTAAAAACATCATTGAATCCCACGAAGGAAGCGTAAGCATCATCAACAAACCGGATGCCGGCGCCTGTGTCACAATTTCATTACCTGTAAATCAGAGAGAATCGTCATGGAAACCATCCTGATCGTGGATGATGAAAAAAATTATCCATTGATATTAAGTGCAATCCTCGAAGAAGAAGGATTCGAGACTTTTACCGCGAACAGCGGCCTTGAAGCGCTTGAAGTTATAACACATACCGATATAGACCTGGTGCTGACCGACATGAAAATGCCATCGATGGACGGTATTGAACTTTTAGAAAAAATCAAGGCCAAAGATCAAGATCTTCCGGTCATCATGATGACCGCTCACGGAACGGTGGATAAGGCTGTAGAGGCCATGCAAAAAGGGGCTTACAGCTATATACTCAAGCCTTTTGATAATGATCGATTGATTATATATGTCAATAAGGCTGTTGGTATGCATCGGGTCGTCAAAGAAAACCGGCAGCTCAGAGATGCCGTGGAGTTAAAATATAGTTTCGGTAATATCATCGGAAAAAGCAAAGTGATGCAGGATGTTTTTAAAACCATACAAAAAGTTGCACCCGCCACCGCCACGGTGTTGATTGAAGGCGAAAGCGGCACCGGCAAGGAATTGGTTGCAAAATCAATTCATTTTAACAGCTTGCGGCGCGATAAACCGTTCGTTGCGGTCAACTGTAGCGCGCTTGCCGAAAACTTGCTGGAAAGTGAACTGTTCGGTCATGAAAAAGGGGCGTTTACCGGCGCCGTAGCGATGAAAAAAGGCCGCTTCGAGATAGCAGACGGTGGAACGCTTTTTCTCGACGAAATCGGAGAGCTTTCGCAAAATCTGCAAGTAAAGCTTTTAAGAGTGCTCCAGGATAAAGTGATTGAACGGGTTGGGGGTGTGAAACCGATCTCGGTGGATATTCGAATTATTGCCGCAACGAATAAAAGACTCAAAGATGAAATGCTTCAGGGACGATTCAGAGAAGATCTCTATTATCGTTTGAACGTAGTGCACATCGTGCTGCCGCTTTTAAAAGAACGCCAAGAAGATATACATCTTCTGGTTGATCATTTTATCAGTAAATATAAAGGTGAGCGAAAATCCGATATTTCGATAACCGATATTGATCCGGAAGTTAAACGTCTTTTTTACGAATACAGTTGGCCGGGGAATGTCCGTGAGTTGGAAAATGTGATTGAACGGGCCATGGTATTATGCCAGAGCAATACCATAAAGGTTTCGGATCTTCCCAAAGAATTTAAAAACAATATCGATAATTCTTTGCATATCGAAAGCATACCTGCAGACGCAAAGTTGGATGAAACGCTTGTGATGATAGAAAAAAGGATGCTTGAGAGGGCACTGAAATTAACAAACAATGTGCAGTCCCAGGCTGCGGAATTGCTCGGCATCGGCAAAAGCGGGTTGAATTGGAAAATAAAAAAGTTCAAACTGGAGATCGGTTCAAAAACTTGAATGCAAGAATTGTCAAGATATTATGTTATTATTTCAGTGGGTTGACCTGTATATAACGTGTTGGGGTTCAAATTTTTGAACCGTGCAGGAATTATATTAAATATCTGTAAAATGAATATGTTATGATATTTAGCCTTTGGGTGCGTTCAAAATTTTGAACATTTGATCTTTAGGCCGTCGATTTCCGGAGAAAAAAGAGAAAGGAACCATCCGAGCAATATGTGGCATAACTTTCTAAAATCAATGCGCAAATTAACAGATAAAAAATTTATTAGAGTTTGGCCGAATGTTTGGCAAGAAAATTGCATGATCTATTTTCAAACCTAATAATTTCTTTATCTGTTTTCC
>JARRRC010000382.1:0-1346 GCA_037381105.1 Desulfobacterales bacterium | reverse complement strand
TGTTTTAAGAAACCGAAGCCATTAGGAATTTTCTGCGATTTCATCCTTTACAATCTCCGTATACATCGATTCGGGATAGTCGGATAAAATTTTCTTGAAAGCCTTTATGCTTTTGTCTTTATTTCCAGCGGAAGCATACATCTGGCCTAAATTGAAGAGAGCTTCATCTTTAATCGGGTAATCCTTGGCAGAGACAACCCTGTCAAAATACTCCGAGGCGGTTTTGTAATCTTTTTTTGCTTCATAGGAATATCCCAGGCCGTTTAAAACCAGATTTTTAAGAAATGGTTCATCGTTAAAGTCCGCAAGCAACGGTTTGTAAAGCATTATTGCTTTATCATAATT
This sequence comes from Desulfobacterales bacterium, assembly GCA_037381105.1. Classification (GTDB taxonomy): domain Bacteria; phylum Desulfobacterota; class Desulfobacteria; order Desulfobacterales; family UBA11574; genus UBA11574. The sequence goes on along the minus strand of JARRRC010000382.1, from coordinate 1,001 downwards.
TTTGGCGGTATAACTCGTATTGGCGTAAATAAATCTTGCGAGCTTTGCCCCCTTTGTTCTCGAATATTTTTCCATGATCAGTTCAAAATCTTTTCCGGCATCCTTGTAGGCTTTGACCGGATCTCCTGATTTCAATAATGTCTGATATTGGGTGATACCCTGTTGAAGCAGGGAAAAAGCCTTGTTTTCGGATTGTTTAAGAAAATAGAATATGGCGGAGCCAATAATTAGCAATACCAAAAAAACGCCTAAGGCACAGGAGACTTGGATTTTATGTGCAGTAATAAATTCATATAATTTTGTCCAAAATGAAATAAATTCGTCTGGGTTATTGAGATCTCTTTTCCGAGATCGGGATATTGATTTCTGCGCCATTATTCCTCCATTAATATTTTGATTCTCTGCCAGCCCGCTTCCGGAATATTCGCTCCAATAACCCTGGCCACTTCGTAACCGCAAGCGGAGGCAAGTTTTCCGCATTTCTCAAAACTGTAACCGTTAACCAGTCCAAACAAAAAACCGGACGCCCACAGGTCGCCTGCTCCCGTAGTGTCCAGAACTGCTCCATCTCCAATCGGCTCAATTTTTATTGTTTTTCCTTGATGAGAAATGTAGCTTCCCCGTTTTCCAACCTTCAATGCCGCAATCATCGTGCTCTGGGCCATGGCGCCAATTGCTTTTATGTCATCAGAATAACCTGTGAAGGCCTGGGCTTCATCCTCGTTGGCGATCAAAATATCGACAAAATCATTGACAATGGTATTCAATATCATTTTCGACGCCTCGACAACCGTAAAACTTGCCAGGTCCAGTGAAATGAGCGCCCCGACGGCTTTTGCCGCCTTTAACGCCGCAATGATAAGATCTTCATTAAATAGAAGATACCCTTCGATATGGACAATGGCGGCACCCTTAAAACATTTTTCTGTAATTTCATGAGGTTGGGTTTCCGATGATGCACCGAGGAATGTAAACATGGAACGCTGGGCGTCGGGTGTAAT
>JARRRC010000381.1:0-4744 GCA_037381105.1 Desulfobacterales bacterium | reverse complement strand
CTCCTGGAGAATAGCATGAATTGCAAGATCAACACATTTTTTAAAATGAAAATCGTCGCACTTTTTGGGGTGATATTGCTGCCATTTTTTATCGGGTGTGCAGGCAATACCAAATCCGTAAAAGAAACCCAAAAGGATGCCGTTGAATCTTCTAAACCAAAGCTTATCACCAAAATAAGCACCGCCGAAGATTTGAAAACAAGTATCGTGCGAATCAGCGGAAATCAGCTGTTGACCTATACGTCCGTTAAGCAACCGTCCCCGCCCGGTGTCATGCTTTATTTTCCGGAAACGGATTTAGGCAACGTCGATGCAAGCGATCATCCGGAAAGCGATATTATCGCCTCAATCCATACGTCTGCATTAAAGACCCAAGGGCAGACCAGCCGCGTCGAAATACTATTAAAAAAGGATGTCGCTTATGATGTGCATCGCGATAATGAGGATCTAGTCATATCCTTTAACAGATCAAATGTTCCCGACCCGGCGTCGAAACTTTCGGAAAAATCGACAGCTAAATTAAACAACGATGCAGATTCTCCGGCGTTGGCCGATAAGAAAATCTTACCGGTCAATTCTTCAACCCCTACACCCGCTCAATTACAGACCGGCAGCGACAAGTCCGGATGGGTGAATCGGATCGATTTTTCGAGTGGAAAGAAAGGCAAATCGACAATTATTATCGGAACCACGATTCCCGCAAAATACGATCTTAAAAAAATTAATGATCAAAAGCTGCTGCTTTATCTTTATCATTCAAAACTTCCGGATTACCGGCAACGGCCCTTGATCACCACGCGCTTTCAAAGCGCCGTCAACCGCATCATACCGTTTCAGACGCCTGCCATGAAAGACAAGGCCGGCTTTATCATTGAGCTCCGTCAGCCCGTACCTTATTTCATCGAACATACCGGCGACCTCCTTTTTTTGCATTTTGATGCATCTACAATTCCCCCCAAACCCCTGGATAAAGCCAAACTTCCACCTTGGCAAAAAGTGATGTCCCAAACGATTGCAAAAACAAAAACAGAACCTTCTGAACCGACAAAACCGACAGAAAAATTTGAACGGAAAAAAATTTCAGCAAAAACCGGAACATTTACCGGCGAAAAAATAGCCCTCAATTTTTACGAAACAGACATTAAAAATGTATTTCGCATATTAATGGATGTCAGTGGAAAAAACTTCGCCATCGACAAAGATGTGTCCGGTAAAGTCACATTAACCTTTGATAAACCTGTTCCCTGGGATCAAGTTCTTGATCTAGTACTGAAAATGAACGGGCTTGGAATGGTTCTCGAAGGAGATATTGTACGTATTGCCACCCTTAAAACATTACGAGCAGAGGAAGAAGAAAGGCGTGAAGCTCTCGCAGCAAAGAAAAAGCTAAAGGAACAGGAAAAAACCCTTGAACCATTGATAACCTCATATATACCCGTCAATTATGCAAATGCAAAAACGGATGTTTTACCCCATATCTCCGTCACCGAAGGGCGCGGAAACGTCACCGTGGATGCAAGAAACAATCAAATTATCATCACGGACATTGCTGAAAACGTCCAAAAAGCCAAAGAAATCGTTAATAAGATCGATAAGGTGACTCCCCAGGTCATGATCGAAGCCCGAATCGTCGAAGCCACGGATACTTTTTCCAGGGAAATCGGAACACAATGGCAAATCACCGGCACCAGAACAGACGGCAGTTTGGGAGGAACCCTGGGTTTCGATATGAGTGCAACAAATCCGCCGACGAACAGTCTCGGTGCTATCGGAATTTCATTTTCAAGACTGGTTGGAAATCAATTTCAGATCGTGGATGCAAAGCTTGCGGCATCGGAATCTGAAGGTGCCGTCAAAATAATTTCCGCTCCAAAAATCTTAACCCTCGACAATAAGCCGGCTAAAATCAAGCAGGGTCTGGCTTATCCGTATAACAAACTGGATGCGGACGGAAATACCACCACCGAGTTCAAAGACATCGCCCTTGAACTGGAAGTCACACCGCATATCACCCCTGATGATCGGGTGACCATGAAAATCGTTATCAAAAACAATGAAATCGGAGCCATTATCAATAATCAGATATCCTTCACCACCAAAGAAGCTTATACCGAGCTGCTGGTGGATGACGGAGATACGATTGTAATCGGCGGAATTCGAAAAACAAGGAGAGATCTCAACGAAAGTGGCCTGCCGTATTTAAGGAAAATACCGGTTCTCGGGTGGCTCTTTAAAACAAAATCAAAAGAAGACAGCACTGATGAGCTGCTGATATTTATAACACCGAGAGTCGTTCAGCTCCAGCAAGCCGGTTTCAGTGGGTAACCCATCACCGGTTTTCATGAATGGTATCTCTTTAGAGGCCTTTGAAAAATGTTTAATCGGGAAGCCGTTTTTCAAAGGCCTCTCTTTATGTCCTGGATGGCCCTTTCCGCCTTCATGGCCAAATCGCTGCCGGGAGTCAGTTCGATAATTTTTTGATATGCAAACAGTGCCTTGGCATCCTCGCCCGATTCAGTATAAATTTTGCCGAGATCGAGATATAGCAGGGCAACGTTCGGGTAATCTTTTACGGCGTTTTCGAGAATTTTAGCAGCATCATCAAGCCTGCCCATAGCCATATAGGTCAAACCGAGACCCCGCATGGCGTTAATAAATTTTGGATCCATATCAAGGGATTCAAGGTAGTATTTTTTCGCCAGTGCATACTCCTTTTTATTGTAGTAGGCCCACCCCAAATTTGCCAAAGGCAACTGAGGTGTGGCATAGAGAAGGTTTTTTGAAACCGCTTTGAAGTACTGAATGGCTGTATCCCATTCCCCCTTGTCAAGATAGACGGTCCCCAAACCATTTTTTGCAGGTGCGTAATCCGGTTTAATCTTTAGGGCCTTTTTAAAATGTTCGATGGCAAGATCCGGCCGATTTGGACTTCTAAATTTGTTGTACACGACAAAATACTAAACACCGCCATCGTTAAAACATAACACCCCAACCAACGCCTACTCATTTTTCTTTCCTTGAAAGTTGATTTGAATAATTCTGATGTTGTTATCGGTTAAATACTGAATGACCCTGTGAGGTAACGGCGCAAGCGCTATAAGCGTCTGCGGCGCATTTTGATAATCCGTTAAAAAACCCGGAATGGTCAGTTTCGTATTGTCAACAGCAGGCCTTTTGGCAGCCAAGAATGTCGGATTTTTTGTAAAGGAAACATCCATGGCACCAAGGAGTTTTTGTATGATATTATCCAAAGTGTCGGTGTCTTTGACTTGAATGATGGAATAACCGCTCTTTTCAATGGCCTGAAACGCATCGCCATAAAAAGTTCCAAAGTCGATAAAAAATGTGTTGCCGTTATTGTCTGAGGCAAGATTAGACGCTGCATCAATTGGAATACCGGCATACTGGAATGAAATCTGTTTATCGGCAATATATTGATATCCCATGGCAACAAGAAAATCCCTTACAAACGCCTGATGCCCGGAATTCGTCTTGATATCCACAGGTCCGCGGGTGTTGATGAGACGGAAGACTTTCGTTTTCGGCTCCGGAGCGCTTTTTCCCAAGATAATATCTTTAATGATGATATTGTTTTGGTCCAGATATCGGACGATAGAAGCCGGTGTTTCTTCCTTTGAACTATGAATAAGCGTTATACACAAGTGCCGTGTGGGTTCTCCTTCTTCGGATGGTTTTTCGATGATCCATTTTCCCCGAACTTCAACATCTACGCCCTGATCCGAAAAATTCAGCTTTTGTTTAAAACCCCCTGTTTCAAGCTCTCCAAAAACCGAATCCAAAATATGTTCCGTTGAATCACCGGAATCGATGTTTACGGCATACACATCTTTCCAAAAAGACTTGAGTATTGTCATCTCAGGTTTTTGATTATCAGCACCCATAATGAAAAAGATTCGTGTTCCGTCTTCAAGCTTTATGAAGGGTGTCTGGGAAAGATCAAGCTTGAAATCTTCCTGACCGCGTCTTGGAAGGTAGTAGCTGCCTCTGTTAAACAGCTTGGCATCCAATATCGAAGCGACATTGGACAGCAAGGAATCCGACGGTTTTTCGTCGACTTTCAGCACGGACGCCGGCGAAGTTTTTTCACCAGCCACCGCGGTGCTGCCGGAAAGGTTCGTTTTTTCATGAACGGCTGCACCGTCATCCGGAGAAGGGGATAACGATGTGTTTTTCATTTCAGGCTCAGGCAGTCGGATCATCTGGCCTGCGTAAATGAGATTCAGATTTTCAATTTGCGGATTCAGCTTTCTGAACAATTGTTCACCGGCTCGATATGATTCCGTGCCGTATTTCCCATATCTTTCGGAAATAAGGATGGACACGCAATCTCCGGTTTTAACGCGATAATCTATTGACGGTTTTGTTTTTGCTTCTGATATGTCTGTTGCGCTGAAAAATGGAATCGTAACAACACCTGAAGATGACTCTGAAAAGGTGTCGTCATCGACCTTCTTTAAAGGAATAACGATCCGCTGACCGGGACGGATATGATCCATGTCAGATATGTGTGGGTTTAAGCGCTTGAATATACCTAAAAATTCTGGAAAATCCCTATGGGAGATTTCACCTTTTTGTCGAAAGAGCTTAAAAATCCAGTCATCTTTTTTAACAATATACGGCTCACACAAGATGTTCCATCCTCTGTCGTACCGTACAATGTAGCTTTTATAGTAAAACGCGGCAGATGCCATGGAGCAAGCCATGAAAAACACGGTTACGATCA
>JARRRC010000380.1:0-3031 GCA_037381105.1 Desulfobacterales bacterium | reverse complement strand
GTTCCGGCGTCTCTCCATCCTCAACATGGCCGCCGGGAACATCCCACATATTCGGATAGGGGATGTCGGGTTTGTCGTCTCTTAAAAACAGCAGGACCTGTTTCTTGGCATTGACAAAAATGATGCTGGTTCCTTTGCGTTTCATTTGAATGGATATCAGGAATCAGGACGTTTGAAGCCACTGAAAGCAATCAGAATTATAATTTAAAATATCTAGTTATTTTCCTGGACGGAGCAAATCGAACAAAACCCATATTTTCAGATAAAAAGTCGATGTAATCATCCAAACTTCCTTGCTGGCTCAAATAACGCGCAGCATTGAAAACTTTTCCCCGTTTTTTGTCATTTGCATCTTCCATCATCTCTTGTTTTTCATCATCATTCAATATGACTGAGCCATTCATCTAAAAGGTCCTCCTTGTCGAATATTTTAAAGTATTCTCTGACAAGTTGCATATCCATTTTATCTTTGTGCAAACCAAGCAACCTTTGTATGTCCGGAGCGTCGATCAGGTAACGATTTTTCGGATCGTTATAAATCGCCTGAATTTTAAGGCCGATTAAATCTTCAGGCCGTAAGGTTTTTACCTCAAATTCACCATCAAAAACTTTCTTTTTAAGGGCTCGCCTCATCATTTCTTTTGTATATTTTCTCTTTGCTAAAATGAAATCGACCTGACCAAAAATTTTAATCGGTGATAAATAAGACATGATTTCATCAGTGCTGAAATCTTGCAATTCATAACCCAAATCCGTCATGATTTCATGAATTGCTTTCCTGGAAGTTTCTAGAACCAGAAAATCAATATCTTTTGTAAATCTGAATATATTCATCGTACTCAAAGCCAGCCCACCGGACAAAATGAAATCGATCTTTTGCTCATGGAATTTAGCTATCAGTGTTTTTAAGACTTCTTTTAGATTCATGGTCTGCACCATACATTTTCGAATACTAAGAGAAATAAGTTGTGGTCATGAGTAAATTTTATACCTTTCTTTTAACGTCTTTTTTATTGCCGCCGGCACTTAATGCCCTCAGCATCTCTTCTCTTTCCGATCTTACCTGATCTTTGATCCGCTTGACATGACCGCGCCCCAAACCCTTTACTTCGCACCCCAGTTCAAAATAACGCTTGATTTTAGCATCATCCAGTATGCCGAAGCAATCGATGACTGCCAGGGCCCCGCCGGCGGTCTCAACGACTTTGTCAGGGTTCAGATCCAGGTAATGTTTATGTCTGACTGCAAAAATAACCGCATCGGTCCCGCTCAAGGCCTGACTCAGATCCTGTTTGATCCGCAGGTCGGCAAGCTTTTCTTGATTGCGAAAGAACCTTTTCAGACTGCGTGTCGAAGAAGGATACTCATCCTGCTTTTCGATTTCCCACCAGTGCCGGACGTAGGGGTCGTGCACTCTGAGTTCGGATCCCATTTCCGTGAGTCTGCGCACGATCAATTCCGATCCGCTGTATCGGGTATCTCCCACATCCTCACGATAAGAGGCGCCGAGGACCAGGATCTCTGCGGCAGCAATCGGACGGCTCATGTTGCGGAGGGCATCCCGGGTCAATTGAGCCACATGCAGAGCCCTTGTGTCGTTGATGTCGATGGCAAGGGGGGTAATTTTAAAAATATTGTCTTCAAATCCGTGGATGTGACGATACGCCCATACCCCGAGTCCGCCGTCTTTGGGCAGGCAGTAGCCGCCGATGCCGGGTCCAGGGAAAATAATGTTGCTGTGCGTGGGTCTCACCTTGATGGCTTCGAGAACTTTAATCAGGTCGACCCCGTTTCGCTCGGCAAACAAGCTCCATTCGTCAAGAAATGCCAGAATCGTTGCCCGAAAGCTATTTTCCACGATCTTTGTTGTTTCGGACTCAATGGGCCGGCTCAATATGGTCAGCGGGTACTCCTTTGTATTGATCACTTCTTCGAGAAATTTGACGACCCGCTTCGTCGCCTCCTCGTTGATTCCGCTGCAAACCCTCCAAAAGTCACGGATGCTGGCGACATAATGCTTCCCCGGCATCACCCTTTCAAAACTATGAGACAGCAAAGGGGCTTTTTTGATCCCGCGCTTTTGAAAAACTTTCCTCATAATGGGATATGCCACCTGCTCGGTAGTGCCCGGCGCCACAGTGGTCTCGATGAGTACCAGCGTATCCGGGGGGATGTGCTCTGCGATGATCTCCAGAGATTTCTCCAGGGCTTCCATTTCCGTCCAGCCGTTTCTCACGTCGCCCAAAGAATCCTTCAGATAATCACATTGAACATCCACAACTACGACATCGGCAAACTTCAGGGCATCGTAGGTGAATGTGGCGGTGAGGCACTTTTTCTCATTCACGCACCGGTGAATCATCGGCGCCACTTCCGGGTCCTCTGCCTGTACCGGAGGCATTCCACGGTTCAGCAGCGGAATCTTCCAGTAACTGCGCGTACTCGGCCGCTGCATGCCAATGACAAACTTAATCGGATTATTGTTTTCATCTTCACTGTCGGCCACCACTGCCGCCATTACCGCTCCCACAAATCCTACGCCCATGACCACCACGATTTCCCGTCCCAGTTCGCGCTGTTCCTGGACCATAGACTCCAATCGCCGGTATTCCTTTTTGTAGTCATCCGGCCCGGGCAACCGGAATTTTTCACCATCAGGACTTACTGAATATTGCTCCATGCCATTAAACCTCCAATTGTAAGACCTCTGAAAAACGCCCCCTTTTGTCCAATCTCATCGTCAGTCTCAAATTTTAATCCTCGAAATACTAAATGTATGTCTGTGGTTAAATTTTTCGTCTTCCTTGACACTGAACAAAATTAAACATTTTTCAAAGGTCTCATAGTTATTTACAGTAAATTTGTGAGCCCTCGGGGAGTTTTTTCTAATTCCTTGAATATCAGCGGAATGGATGATTTTTTTAAATTGGATGCTGTTTGAGCGGCTTAGGGATCGTTAGAAAGAACAGGTGCATACCGATGTCGTACCTTTAAAAGAATTTAAAATATGGTAATAAAGTCTTTAAAAAGA
>JARRRC010000379.1:0-4383 GCA_037381105.1 Desulfobacterales bacterium | reverse complement strand
TGAACTCTATCGTCTGTATCCCGGGTTTTATGTCGAATTCCAGCCCCAGCTTCGGTACCTGTATGGCGTTGTTGCAGCCGTTTATCTCCTTCCCGTCGATGACCCTTCCAAAAACCTTTGTCAATAAATTCGAAACCATTAAAAATATATTCCTCTTGAATTAAAAATTATAAAAATTCTCATGGATTTTCCTACAAGATCCAGATGATAAAACACCCGCTTCATACCACCAGCAAAAATTTTACGCACAATATATCACCAATCAATAGATTTTGCAAAAAAGTGTTAAGATTACTCGTCAGAAAATTGATTTTTCAAGAAAATGAATAGATCGGAAAAAAGGAAGGACTGATAAAATAATCTAATTTAAAATGTATTTTTTGGGATTTACAGGAAGGCCGTTTAAGAAAACTTCATAATGAAGATGGGGACCGGTACTTCGTCCCGTATTCCCCATTAGTCCGACGACATCGCCTCTTTTAACCGCTTCACCCCGCTTTTTCAACATTTTTTCAAGATGCCCATACCGAGTCATCATTCCGTGTCCATGACTAATTTTTATCATTTTACCATATAAACCGTTTTTCCCTGCAAATGTTACAACCCCATCCGCAGTTGCAATAACCGGTGTTCCCTTTCGACTCGAAATGTCAATACCTTTGTGGAGCTCGCGCAGACCGGTAAACGGTGAAATCCTGTATCCGAATCCCGAGGATACCCAACCATCTGTCGGCCATATGGATGGAGTAGATGACAGCAAATTGCGTTGGCGTTTAAGATTTTCCAAAAGGGATTCAAAGACCTTTTCCTGGCTGATGGAAGCTAAATTCAACTCCCGTGTCTGCTCATGCATTTCACGCATCAGGCTGTTGTGTTTTTCAGTCAGGGGGAGTTCTGGATCCAGATCCTCAGGTATGGAACCTCCGACACCGAAAAGGCTGTCTTTTTCGGAAGGACTTTCAATGTTGGCAATAATTCGAATCTTTTTTTCAAAATTGTTTAATTTAACCAGATTCGACTTTAGGGAATTAATTTCATCTGCAAATTTTTGAATCTGCTTTCTCTGGCTTAGGATTTCATTGGACTGACTGGCAATTGTTTTTTCAATTTCTTTTTTGTTAAATGTAATCTTGAGGCTAAAATAATCGAAAAAAATGCCGGCGGTAATCATTAAAAGGAATGTCAGCGCCGCACCGGCAATCACTAAATGCCGTTTGGTAACAGCCAGCTGTTTAACAGTCTTGCCGGAGTAACTTAGAATGTAAAAAGAAATTTTATCATTCATAACAATTCTAGCGGTCTGGCTATGCGTTATTCAACAATCGCAGTTATTGACCTCATATGGTTATCATTATTAAAATTTAATATTATTATAACATAAAGATACAGACTTTGTCAATAGTTTGAAGAATCGAAAAATTATTACTCAAATTTGGCACTCTCACTTTCGATAAATGCCCTGCAAATTGCAACACGCCGGTCCCGCCATTCGGCGGGACGATTGGCCTGCTTCATCAAAGTCCTCTTATCCGTCATATAATGCAAAATTTGAGTTGTCATTAATATTTGACCGGACAGACAATGATAGAATAACGGGGATAAAATATTCTTCCCCGTTATTCCGAAATAGTGTTAAGCGATTCCAAGTTTAAATTTAAGGGACTTCAATGTATTTTTCATCAGCATGGTAATGGTCATGGGGCCCACACCTCCCGGAACCGGTGTAATCCAGCCCGCGATCTCTTTTGCGGCATCAAAGTCAACGTCTCCACTTAAAATCGCAACTTTCTTTCCGGTCTTTTCGCTGATCTTTTCCCCGATCCTGTTGACGCCGACATCAATCACACAGGCACCGGGTTTTATCCATTCCGGTTTTACCAATCCCGGTACACCGGCAGCTACAATGAGAATATCCGCACGCTGGCAATGGGAAGCAAGATCCCGAGTGCCCGTATGCACGATGGTTACGGTTGAATTGGCGCCGACACCCTTCTGGAGCATCATATTGGCGATGGGTTTGCCGACAATATTAGAACGTCCGACGACCACAACCTCTGCCCCTTTGGTTTCAACACCGGCACGAACAATCATCTCCTGTATGCCGGCAGGGGTACAAGGCGGGAATTTAACTTCGCTGCCCCCAATCATGAGACGCCCTACATTAACCGGATGGAAACCGTCCACATCTTTATCCGGATCGATGGCGTTCAACACCTTCTTTTCGTCAACATGTTTAGGAAGCGGGAGTTGAACAAGAATGCCGTTGATGGAATCGTCCTTGTTATATTTGTCGATTAAACCCAACAGCGCTTCTTCTGAAAGATCCGCAGGCTGGCTGTCCTGGATTTCATGAAAACCAACCCGATGAGCTGTTTTAATTTTGAGTGTTACATATGAGATGGAAGCTGGATTTTCTCCTACCAAAATGGTTACGAGACCCGGGACAACGCCATGTTTCTCTTTAATTTCAGCTACTTCTGTCGTAATTTCTTCGAGAATCTGCTCGCGAATCTCGGTTCCCTTAATGAGTTTTGCTGACATTTTAAATCTCCTTTCCCCAAAAGTTAAAAATTTTGAAACAAATTTTTCCTAAATTCAGTAGCCGTTATTTATTTTGACAAAGTGCCGATATGAGACTTTAAGAAAAACTTTTGAATCCATGCATGCGAAAAAGCATTTAAGGAATGATAAAAAATGAAACCGTTTAGTTCCTTGAAAGCAATCCATGCGATCTGAGGCGATCAATTTTAAAGGAGCTGAACATCGACACGTCTTATTAGACCAATAAAAAAGCAATGTCAAGAATTCTCGTCATTTGATGCTGATACAGTGTTATCCATTCCGCAAAAGTGTAAGGAGTCTATCCATTCAAAATTTTTATTGTCTTATTGTTTATTTTATTATATCGAATCTCAATAATTTGTGGGTAAATTCGGCGTATTTTTTACATATTAGTCAATTTTTAATACCTACCCAAGGAGGAAACTCTGATGACCAAAAACATCGCTATACTTTTTTGGACCGTTCTTATCGGAATAACCCTGACAGCGACAAGCGCATTCACCTCAGAAACAAAGCCGATCAAGCTTACCTATAGTATTTTTTTCCCTCCGAGTCATGCCCAGACAAAAGCCGCAATGGACTGGGTCAAAGAAATTGAAAAACGCACCCATAACAGGGTTCAAATTTCCGTTTTCCCGGGTGGGACCCTTACAAAAGCACCTCAATGTTACGATGGTGTCGTCAAAGGAATATCCGATCTGGGATTCAGTCTTTTTGCCTACACCCGCGGGCGTTTTCCCGTGATGGCAGCGGTGGATCTTCCCATGGGCTATACCAGTGGAGAAGTCGCCAGTAAAGTGGCCCAGGAGTTTGCAAAAACTTTTAAACCCAAAGAATTAAGTGACGTGAAAGTTCTTTACCTTCACGCCCATGGTCCCGGCCTCCTTCATACCAAAAAACCGGTAGAGCGCCTTGAGGATCTAAAAGGTATGAAAATCAGGGCCACTGGACTCAGTGCCAAAATTGTAAAAGCACTCGGCGGTGTCCCTGTCGCCATGCCTCAAGGCGGCACATATGAAGCCTTAAAAAAAGGAGTCGTTGAAGGAACATTCGGTCCTATGGAAGTCCTAAAGGGATGGAAACAGGCCGAAGTTATCAAGGATACAACAGAATGTTACAGCGTTGGCTACACCACCACTTTTTTCGTTGTCATGAATCTTCAAAAATGGAATGCGCTTCCGGATGACATAAAGAAAATATTCGATGAGGTGAGCGAAAAATATACTGACATTCACGGCAGGGTATGGGACTCTACCGATCAAGAAGGGAGAAAATATACATTAAGCCTCGGAAACAAGATCATTCCATTGACAGATAAAGAAAGCGCCAGATGGCGAAAAGCGGTAGAGCCGGTTATCAATGATTATATCGCACACACTCCCAATGGGAAAAAATATGTTCAGAAAATAAGGGAGTTGATGAAACAATATTCAAAATAAAGAATAAATTCCGGGGTTGTCCCGACCAACAATCGGTGGCCGTTGACAACCCTTTTTTATTTTGATTGGATTTCAAGTCTAAACAACCCAAAAAAATATAATTCTACATGTACGTTTTAGAAAAATTGATACTTGGTCTTGCCAAGAAAATGTATTGGATTGCAGGGGCGGCTATTGTCGCCATGATGTTTCTCACCTGCGCCGATGTTATTTTGCGTTACTTTCGAAAACCGATACCCGGAACTTACGAACTGGTTTGTTTTCTGGGGGCCGTCGCAGTATCATTTGCCATGGCCCACACCTCCATAGAGAAAGGTCATGTTTCGGTTAGTTTCGTCGTCAGCCTTTTTCCTTCCAGGATTCAAAGATTCATCGAATGTAT
>JARRRC010000378.1:1976-6347 GCA_037381105.1 Desulfobacterales bacterium | reverse complement strand
GTAATGGGATTTGTTTTCTTTCGTGACTTAGCCCTCGTTTCCAGCCGGGGCTTCACCCGCTGCCCATGATGGATTTTCGCCAACAAAAATGGGGTTCGTTTGAACTGACACCAAAAATGTGATACTGCTCATCAATTATTGTTGTGAATGGTTGCAGATACTGGCAAGCACAGGTTTTGACAAGCTCGATTTTTATGTGCTTATCTCAATATATTAAAGTTCAGCGATATTTGGTCTTCTGGCAAGGCATCTGTACTTTTTACAAGGCTGATCTGGTTAAAGATATTGTGTTAACCAGTAGTCGATATCAACTTACCGGAGTATTTTCAATGGCCCAAAAACCAACCTATGAAGCAAAGGACATATTGAGAACATATCAATTTATGATAGAGTCAGCTCATGATGCCATCTTCTTTAAAGATTTAGAGAGTCGTTATATTATTGCTAACAATAAGACCTTAGAAGCTTTTGGATTGTCAAAAGAAGATGTAATTGGAAAGAATGATCTTGAATTGATGCCGGACAAAATAGAGGCCAAGAAAAACGTTGATGATGACCAAATTGTTTTCAAGACCGCTGAGCCTACAGAAGTTACTAAACATATGACTAGATCAGATGGGAAAGAATACTGGTTTCAGGCAATTAAAGTTCCTCAATTTGATAACAATGGGAATGTGACAGGGCTTGTTGGAATTGCGCGAGATATCACTAAACGCAAACAGATTGAGGAAACTTTAAAAGAGAGCGAAGAAAAATATCGCAATCTAATTGAACGCGCCAATGATGGCGTTATTATTGTTCAGGATGGAATTGTGAAATTTGTCAATAACCGCATGACTGATCTGGTTGGTTACAGTGTTGGCGAGATGTGTGATACTCCATTTTTAGACTATGTTTTTCCGGATGAGCGTAAAAGAATAATGGAGTTGCATAAACGACGTTTGAAAAAGGAGGATGTTCCAGACATTTATGAAATGAAAGCCCTTCATAAAGATGGAAAAAAATTAGATGTTGAGACAAATTCTGGAATCATAACTTATCATGGGAAACCAGCCGTATTAGCATTTGTAAGAGATATTACTGATCGAAAGCAGATAGAGGAGACGTTGCGAGAGAGCGAAAGCCGTTATAGAAGTCTTTTCAATAACAATCATTCAGTTATGCTTGTTATTGATCCTAAGAATGGAAATATTGTAGATGCCAACCCAGCAGCCATCTCCTATTATGGCTGGAGCCTGGAAGAGATTACTGCTATGAAAATCACAGATATAAATATGCTCACAAAAGAGCAAGTATTCCAAGAAATGAAAAAAGCAAGCCATTGAAGGTTCTCCTTAAACAAAGGGACGAAGATAAAAAAGAATTTGAAGAAAAAGTTATTTCTAATGTAAAAAACCTTGTTTTTCCTTATGTCGATAAATTGAATAACAGTCGACTTAACGATCGACAGGCTGTATATTTAGATATTATTAAATCAAACCTTGAGGATGTTATTGCACCCTTTATGCGCAGGCTATCCTTGAAATATTCGGATCTTACTCCAAGTGAAATTCAGATTGCCGGGCTTGTTAAGGATGGCAAGACAACCAAGGAGATAGCTGAATTGTTAAATTCCTCCACGGATGCCATTGATTTTCACCGTAACAATCTAAGAAAGAAACTGGGGCTTCGAAATACAAAAACAAACTTAAGATCCTTCCTTTTGTCCTTCACACAATAGTAGTTTTTACCTAATAATAAGCTCATATTTTTTTAACATTTACTTAGTTCACTGTTATTTGCTAAATTGTATGTAAATATCAGCATCTTAGTTAACGCATTAAACTTTCATCTAAGCAAAATGCTCAAGATGAGACCGAAGTTATGGTGTCATTTATCAAATATAATGGAGACAAGCGCTTAGGATTAGATAGGCGTCAATATTCATATGATAAGCATATTCCCGAGCGCAGGTCTGGCAAGGAACGAAGAAATGGATTTGATAGAAAACTAAAAATATCAAATAATAACAAAAAAGATGTTTATCAGGCAGAGTCGATTGCAGAAAAGAATGAATAAAATAATGATTGTAGAGGACGAAGCCATCATTGCCCTTCGACTTCAACAGCGTCTGACATCTATGGGATTCGATGTAGTAGGTGTCGCTTATTCCGGTGAAGAGGCTGTGGAAACGGCAAGAGATCTTCGGCCTGACCTGATTCTGTCGGATATCATGCTTCCAGGAAAACTGGACGGTATACAGATGGCAGAGATTGTAAAATCAGCACTGAATATTCCACTCATTTTCCTAACCGCTTATTCAGAAGATAAAATTATGGAGAGAGCCAAACAAGTCGAGCCTTACGGCTATATTGTAAAACCTTTTCAAGATTGTGAACTCAAGGACACCATTGAATTTGCACTTTATAAGAAAAATATGGAATCATGCTATGAGTACTTAGGTTGTGACAAGAAAGACTGCATCATGCATGGGCGGAAGGATACTAAGCGTTGTTGGGAAGTCGAAGGGGCATTACACAATCATCCTGGCATTCAAATCGTGAGGCACAAACTCGAAGGAAAGAAAGAAGATGCATGTAATCATTCTGGTTGCATCTACTACAAAGCCGCAAAGGATAGGAATATTGTTTAGAGGGCAGGGATCAGAGATACGTTGCTAAAATATGGATGAATCGGACATGGAAAACCGAGCCGCGCACCCCCCGTTATCTACATTAATCTATCTTGATTTTTGAAGTTTGTTAACAATTTGATATTAACCTCACCACAGATCTCCGAATAAAGGAGAATCATTGAGATGGTCTCAAAAAAACAAAATTGTTGGGAATATATGAAATGCGGGAGAGAACCAGGGGGTGAGAAGGTTGCTGACCTTGGAATTTGCCGTGCGGCAGCTGATGAAATTTTTAATGGAATAAATGGTGGAACAAACGGCGGTAGAATCTGTTTTGCTGTTGCGGGAACATTTTCCAATGATATAGTCCAATGCTCATGTTTGGAAAAGTTAGTATCATGTAAAGATTGTAGTTTTTTTAAAATTTTATGATCCTTTTCAAAATGATTATGTCTTTTCTTTGTAAATCCTATCTATTGCATTTGTTTTAATTTGTGCTCCCAGTGTTAAAGTTTCTTTATTCAGCATCAAAATTTGAAGGTCAAATTTTTGAGAATTTCGATATTAAAACTCTATGGTTTCATTCCTCTCAATTCCCAGTTAATAGCCGTATCAGCAGTTACACTATTTAAGGCAGGAAATTCTTTGATCAGCAAGCCTTCATCAATGCGAGCTTTGCGGAGTCTTTCGCCAAATGTTTTTCGGATCAATCGGGTAATATTCGTTGAAGATATGCTTTGGGATTGGTATATGATATCCGTAGGATTGGTTTAAAGGACTGTATGGGAGAAGGAAAATGAATATTGGAATCGGATATTCTAACCAAAAAGATGGATTCTTATCAGGTATGGCAGCTGCTGAAAATGCAATAAAAAATGGGAATATTCAAATTCCTAATTTGGTGTTTGCCTTTTGCTGTGGACAAGTCGATCATGAAGATTATTTCCGAGGACTGCAAAATGTTTTGGGAGATCAAGTACCCATTATAGGTGGCTCCGCTTTAGGTGTTATTACTAATGATGCGCTTTCATATGAAGGTTATCCTGCAGGTGTTGCAATAATAGAGTCAAAAACACTCAAGTATAGAGAGGCTGCAGCAAGTGATTTGGATAAAGATGAGAAACAGACAGGATATAAACTAGCAACAAAATTGTCCCATGAGCAAGAAGACAAGCTTTTAATTATATTTTATGATTCGGTTAAAACTCCTGCAAGAGACAAATTACCACCGGTTCTTAACGCTTCATCCCCTCTAATTGAGGGCATTGAACAGATACTACAATCAAATGTTCCTATTGTAGGTGCCGGTCTAGTAGGATATTATGACCTCAGTCCCACTAAACAGTTTTGTGGCTCTTATGTTGAAAGGCAAAGTGTAGTGGGCGTCATGTTAACTGGTGATTTCAAGCCCTATTTTCAAATTATGCACGGGTGCACACCTTTAAATGGTGTCTATCACAAAATTACAAAAATGGAGAAATCCATCATTTATGAATTGGATGGAAAGCCTATTGTTGAGATGATTGATGAGCTTTATGGAAACACTGATTGGAGATACCAACATCCTGTTAACCTTTTAACAATAGGGAAAAACCATGGGAAAAAATTTGAACAGCCAGTTGAAGAAAATTATGT
Organism: Desulfobacterales bacterium; assembly: GCA_037381105.1. Classification (GTDB taxonomy): domain Bacteria; phylum Desulfobacterota; class Desulfobacteria; order Desulfobacterales; family UBA11574; genus UBA11574. Next base: position 2,098 of record JARRRC010000378.1, on the reverse strand, counting down.
CAACAGGCTCATTACCGGATGTTTGCCAAATGGAGAGGGTATTGGTATTTTTGAACCAGACTTTAAGACAGGAACAGAAATACAGTTTATGTTAAGAGATACGGAAAAAATGATTGAGTCCG
>JARRRC010000378.1:0-1893 GCA_037381105.1 Desulfobacterales bacterium | reverse complement strand
TATTGATTGTGCTGGTCGAACATCAGGCTATTCTAATACCAAAACTGAAGAAGCCTCCGAAATTCAGTCGGTATTTCACCAACATAATTTGCCGTTGTTTGGTTTTTACTCTGGCGTTGAAGTAGCCCCGCTTTTTCAAAAAAGCAGAGGGCTTGATTGGACTGGAGTGTTAGTGGTTTTTGCTGGAGAAGAAGATAATGGTTGAAGAAAATAAGTCTTTAATAGAGCAAAATTCTGAATTGGAACAATTGCTAAGAGAAGCAAAAGAAGAGATTGAGTACTACAAAAAAATTTCAGTAGAAACCGGGAGAATACGTTTACGAGAAATTGACCAGTTATCAAGACTCATAACCGAACGCAAAAAGGCTGAAGAAGCACTGCGTGAGGGTGAGGAACTTCTCAGAGCTACCGTTGAATCAACTGCAGACGGTATCTTGGTGGTTGATGAAAAAGGCCAGGTTACACATACAAACAAGCGTTTCGCTCAAATGTGGCAGATCCCTGATGAACTTATCCGGACAAGAGACGACAAAAAGCTTTTAGATTTTGTTTTCGCTCAGTTGAAAAAACCTGAAGCATTTCTTTCAAAGGTACAGGCTTTATATAAAACTCCGGATGAGGATTTCGATGTGATCGATTTTAAGGATGGTCGAGTTTTTGAACGTTTTTCGTCTCCTTTGATTCGAGATGGGCAGATAGCAGGTCGAGTATGGAGTTTCAGGGATATAACTGACCGTAAACAGACTGAGCGAGCACTTCGGGAAAGCGAGGGTAAATTTAGGTTTCTCGCAGAAAAGATGGTCGATATCGTTTGGACCATTGACCGGGATCTTCAAACCACATATGTGAGCCCTTCCATCGAGAATGTACTGGGTTTTACGCCGGAAGAACGAAAACAACAATCCCTAAAGGAAATGATTACACCGGAATCGCTTCAAAAGGTTCAAATAAAGTTTTTAGAAGAGCTTCAAATAGATAAGCAAGGCAACGCCGATCCAGACAGGTCAATCGCAATTGAGGTCGAGTACTACTGCAAGGACGGTTCTACCGTCTGGATGGAGAACATCGTTAAGGCGATACGGGATCCCGGTGGTGAAGTTGTCGGGATGCATGGTGTCTCGCGCGATATAACAGATCGTAAAGATATGGAAGAAAAGCTGCTAAAAGCCCATGCTTGAGCTCCAGACCAGAAAACTGGAGGAAATTAACACTGCACTGAAGGTGATATTGGAAAAAAGAAATGAAGACAGAGTTGAAATTGAAGAAAAAATTCGTCTTAATATAAATGAGATGATTTTACCTTATTTAGAAAAACTAAGAAATAGTCTGTTAAACGAATTACAACAATCTTATGTAGATATACTGGAATCAAATTTGAATGAAATTACATCTCCATTTTATCAAAGAATCGCTTCTGATTTTTATCATTTAACTCCAAAAGAGATTCAGATTGCAGGCCTTATTAAACAGGGTAAAACCACAAAAGAGATTGCCGGGTTGTTACAATCATCTCCCAGAGCCATCGAATTTCATCGCAATAACCTTCGAAAGAAATTTGGCCTAACAAAAACAAAAACCAACCTCGTTACCCACCTTTTGACGCTCAACCAATACAAGAAGTAACCTGATATTAAGCCCGTATTTATTTGATATTTACATATGGCTGTTTTTATCATTATAATTTAAAAAATTATTTGGACGAGACTTTTCTGGTTAAAAATAATTGAAATCATAACATATTTTGGTCCTATATAACCAAAGTTAGGAATTCATGGACGAAAACTTACTTATATTATTCATATCCCTGAACGCAGATCTGGCATTGAAGAAAATGAGTCGGATAGAATGGCAAAACAAAGAATTATAAAATAATTAATATGTTAAAAGACATAT
>JARRRC010000377.1:0-3052 GCA_037381105.1 Desulfobacterales bacterium | reverse complement strand
TGACAAAACAGCATTGGATTTGTCGGAAGTAGCGGTTAAAATTGAACAACACTATTCAATGCCCCAGGACATTGAATGGGCTGTTGCAGAGGACGGTTCCATTTATATCCTGCAATGCAGGCCTTTGAAGCAGATGGAGACATTGAAGACGGATCCAACTGAATCTTCATTTAAGGCAGCACATGGCGCCATCGTTGCCAGGGGAGGAATTACTGCAAGTCCGGGCGCAGCCAGCGGGAAAGTTTATATCGTGGATAAGGGGATAGATATCTTGCGGTTCCCTCAAGGGGCGGTACTGGTTGCCGGTCAGGCACTTCCCAGATGGGCTTCCCTTTTAAATCGATCGGCTGCCGTTGTAACACAGCAGGGGGGCTTTGCCGGGCATCTCGCCAGCGTGGCAAGAGAGTTCAGTGTTCCTGCGCTCTTTGGTGTGCCTGATGCTATGGATCGATTGAAACAGGGTGACAGGGTCACTGTTGATGCCGACGCCTTAACCATTTACAAAGGAGAAATCGAGTCGGTACTGGTGAAATCCGGTTCAAAAAAATCCCTTATGCAAGGCAGCCCGGTTTATAACACCTTGAAACAAATAAGCAGCCTTATTATTCCTTTAAACCTGCTAGATCCGGACTCTCCTTTTTTTAGTCCGGCAAACTGCAAAACTTACCATGACATCACCCGGTTTATCCATGAAAAAGCAGTGTACGAAATGTTCAATTTTGGTAGAGAACATGAATTTTCAGAAAAATCGAGCAAGCAACTTTATTATAACGTGCCGATGCAGTGGTGGATTTTGAATTTGGACGACGGATTCAAGGAAGATGTGGTCGGCAGGTATGTTAAGCTGGAAAATATCGCTTCAATCCCGATGCTGGCTTTCTGGAAAGGATTCAGCGCCGTTCCCTGGGACGGCCCCCCGGCAATTGACGGCAAGGGTTTTGCGTCGGTTGTATTTCAATCGACTGCAAATAGAAACTTAATCCCCGGTCTTCGTTCAACCTATGCCGCCCGCAATTATTTTATGATCTCCAAAAATTATTGCAGCTTAAGCTCGAGGTTGGGATATCATTTTTCCATCATGGAGGCGCTGGTGAGTGAACGTTTAATGGAAAATTACATCAGTTTCCAATTTAAAGGCGGCGCAGCAGATCATCAGCGTCGCCTCAGAAGAGTTCATTTTATCGCAGAAATACTTCAAGATCAGAACTTCAGGGTAGATGTAAGAGAAGACAATCTTATTGCACGAGTGGAAGGCCATGATATGGAATATATGAAAAAACGCCTCGAAATTTTGGGTTATCTGACGCTTCATACCCGGCAGCTCGATATGATCATGAGCAACAATGCCGCCCTGGACCATTATCAGCGGAAAATCGAAAAAGACATCCGGAACATCCTCGATTCAAAATAAAACATTAAGAACCGGTATATTCCAAACAGGAGGTGCATCAAATGAGACGGTGCAATGTATTTACAACTGTGTTCGCAGTTATCATGCTTTGTTGGGCTCAAATTTCGTTTGCCGCAATGAGTAACGAGGATATGCTGAACAAGCTTAATGAACTCAGTAAAATTATCCAGAAACAGCAGCAGGAAATCGAAATGCTGAAACAGGAACTGAGAAATCAAGATGAATCCATCAATAAGGTCAAAGAAACACAAAAGGAAGAAATTACAAAGACCGTAAAAACAGAGGCTGAAGAAAAATCCAAGGAATTGAGTGAAAAGATTCCCAAATGGATAAAAGATACCAAAGTGTCCGGCGACCTGAGACTTCGTTATGAAGGCATCTACAATCGGGAAGAGAAACAGACCGACGGATCCCTTAAAGATCTTCCAACACGCAACAGATTCCGATTCCGGGCAAGACTCTTTTTTGACAGCAATATCGGTGATGAAATATCCACCCAGATCATGCTTTCCACCGACCAGGACACCAATCGGGAGGCACCGACCAGCAACCAGAGTCTAACCGATGATTTCAATGACAAGAGCATCTATATTGCCCGGGCTTATGCCGTCTATAAACCCAACTGGTTGAAGAAACTCGAGCTCGCGGGCGGCAAATTCAAAAATACGTTTCTGCACACCGATATGATGTGGGACCCTGATGTAAATCCCGAAGGTGCCTACGAATATTACCAGTATCCGGGCTGGGCGAATTTCAAGCCGTTTGCGCAACTGGGACAGATGGTGGTCAACGAGGTTGCGAATGAAACGGATGATGCGGCCCTTTTTATCTATCAAGCCGGATTCGACTGGAATATAGGGAAGATAAAGTGGATCTTGGCAGGCAGTTATTATGACTGGGCGAGCCTTGAAAATTCAAAGTACCTCCATAAGGCAGACTATAAAGGCGGTGGGGGAAACACATTCATTCTCGATGCAAATGGAAATTTGGAGTATGCCTATGACTACAAGTTGTGGGAAGGGCTCTCTTTTGTCAAATTCAAGTTGGGACGAATACCCACAACATTGATTTTCGACTATATCGCCAATACCGCCGATAATGTTCCCAGCGGCCAGGATACGGCCTACTACCTTGGATTTAATCTGGGTGAAACGAAAAAGAAAGGCAACTGGTCAATCGAGTATAAATACGCCCGCATCGAAAAAAATGCGGTTATCGGCTCACTGAACGATCAGGACTTTTACGGCGCAAACCGAAAAGGGCATAAAGTGAAATTCAAATATATGCTATTGGACCGCTTGAGATTCGATACCGCCTTCTTTTATACCGATCCGGTTACCGATTGGAATCCAACGGACGTGACCTTTGATAAAAACAAAGACCGGGAGCATGAAGACCGGCTCCAGACGGATTTGATTTTTACATTTTAACTCAAATTTCGGGCCCTTAAAACTTGGCTTCAACCGTGTCAAATGTTATCTTGGAAGATCTTATTCAAGTGAATTTTCGATTACCTCGGACCATCGCCATATATTTTCAAAAAAAGACGCTATGAACCACTATATTGTAGGGGGGTGTTAAAACTCGATGTTTGAAATTTTTAAAAGTCACCGGCAAAAAAGTTTACAGGTGGTTTACGAT
>JARRRC010000376.1:3081-4161 GCA_037381105.1 Desulfobacterales bacterium | reverse complement strand
AAAATTTGGAACTTTTTGTGAATCGAAGCCATGCCGTGGTTATGGATTCTATTGGGGTAATGGGGGTATATAAGGTGCACTCCGGTGGACGAGGTAATCCCGGGATACACATTAAAGGAAGGACTGCGTCTATGGTCTAAAAGCCGTCCATTGATCATCGACAACAGGGCATTATCTTTGACCGGCGTTTCATTTCCAAAGGCATCCGCCCAAATGTTTCGAACGGTCTTTATCACACCGAACATATTGTTTGCTCTTAGGTTAAAAAGGCTTTGCGTTGCCAATTCCAGATCGTTGCGCTTCATCGGATTATAAAGCTCCAGAATTAACAATATATCAAAGTGCTTATCCAATGGCACAGGGGAGATTCAAACGGATCAAAAAAGTCTCAGCGCAACCCCCGTCCACTATGATTTCGTGCAACCTTCTGCCATTATACTGCAAAGTTATGGCGACCTTTGATGATCAAAAAATTGATGTAACCCAATATAATGCATGTTATAATGCGTTCAAGAGGAAAAATTAAAAATAAATCAAATTTTAAATAAAAAAAGGGGTGCGAATGATATTCACACCCCTTAGCTATTTCATGGCTGAGGGACCAGGATTCGAACCTGGATTAACGGGGCCAGAACCCGTCGTCCTGCCGTTAGACGATCCCTCAATTCGTAAAATTTTTTAAATACAAAAAAGCACGATATGAGTCAAGATAAAACTGTTGCGACCCAATGGATATGAAAAAGTGTTTGAAAAAGCCTTGACAATCACTTTTGTTTAAATTACTAGAAGCGCAACTGTGAGCTTAGTCATTGGAATAGGATATATTTAATTAATTTCGGGCTGTTGTGATAACATATTACTTATTTTGGTTTGAAAAAATAAGAAATTTGAGACAATTATTCAACGGCGACAAGGTCGCCGAACAACCGTAACTTTGGACATCATCCGTTGTCCTCGTAACGGTTATATAAAATTTCCCACACCATGTATACCATAGACAACACATCCGGATCAGTTACTTTGCACCTGAAACCAAGCCATAAACAAGGATCATTGATATGACAAAATCTGTAAATGAAA
>JARRRC010000376.1:0-3067 GCA_037381105.1 Desulfobacterales bacterium | reverse complement strand
GCACTCATAGGACTGGATCCCGAACTCAGACAGATGGTCATCGATACGATCAGGCAGATGAAAAACCGTCTCCTTACCCGCGAAAAAATCCTTGAATATGATAAAAACGAGGTTTTCCCGGAAGATACGATTCGTGAAATGTTAAGTCCCGAAATCGGTCTGCAGCTCCTTTTTATTCCCGAAGCTTATGGCGGGATGGGAGGCGGTTCCCGGGACTGTTGTGAAGCCATTCTCGAAGTGTGCAAAATATGTCTGGGAATCGGAACGGCTTTTTTTGCTATCCAGCTTGGCGCTGACCCGATTATTGTAGGGGCTACCGAAGATCAGAAAGCCAAATGGCTTGGTACCATTGCCGAAGGGAATTCCCTTGTCGCATATGCCGTCACCGAACCGGCAGCCGGGAGCAACCTTGCGTCTCTAAAAACCAAAGCCGAGCCTGTAAAAAATGATGCCGGCGAGGTCACTGGATATACCATTAATGGTACCAAACAATTTATATCCACCGGGGGATATGCGGATTTCATCACTCTTTTGGCCAACACCCCCGAAGGTCCCGCCTTTTTTATAGTGGAGAAGGGAACGCCCGGGTTTGTCCAGGGAAAAGGAGAAGAGAAACACGGCATTCGGGCATCCAACACATCTCCGCTGTCTTTTACGGATGTTTTTGTACCGGCTGAGAATCTTGTCGGCAAAGTGCCCGGTCAAGGTATGAAACAGGCCAACATCGTTTTTGGATATACCCGCCTGATGGTCGCAGCCATGGCAATAGGCGCCGGTGAGGCGGCATTGGAAATCGCCATCCCCTATGCCAAGGAGCGGATACAATTCGGATCACCGCTTTCAGAAAAACAGGGTTACACTCACAAGCTGATCGTACCGCATGCTGTGAGATTCGAAGCGGCAAGGGCATATGTTGACGAAATTGCACTTAGGCTCGATGCCGGCGAATCCGAACTTCATGTAGAAGGCTCCATTGCCAAATTATTTGCTTCAGAATCAGCCAACAAAGCCGCAGACGACGCCATACAGGCCCTTGGCGGCTATGGATATATCTGTGAGTTTGAAGTGGAAAAAATCAAACGCGACGTAAAGATCACCACCATCTATGAAGGCACCAGTGAAATTCAGCAAAGTATTATCAGCACGTTTCGATGGAAAGAAACGCGAAAATCAAAGGGCGAATTTTACCAATCCATTCGCCGGGAAATGGAAACACTGGATAGCGAGGAAAGCAATGCCGGATGCCGGTTTTATGGTCTTTCAGCAGAAATTTTAAATGATACCATTATGAAGGTTCATGAAAACCGTTTGACCCGTCAACAGCATATCATGTTTTTGCTGGCTGATATGATGACGTATGTTGAGGTCGGTGCCGGTCTGGCGCGCAAAGCGGTTGCCTTTACGAAATCCGGGGATCCCCAGGCGGAAAAAATCAGCGCAATGTCGCGAATTTTTGCCGATGAGACAGCGCAGTTGGTTTTCCGAAATGCGCTTACAATTCTTCTGGGATCCGGGGTTTTTGATGAAAATGCAATCCAGGATTTTTTGAACACCCATTCCTATCACCAACTGGTTTGCAGCAGTCTGAATATCATTAATGACATGGATCGGGTTGCTGACATACTGTTTGCGAGGTAATCATGGCAGAACAAAAAGAACGTATTGTTGTCGTTACAGGGGGATCGAGGGGTATCGGCAGGGCTATTTGTTTGTCCTTTGCATCGCCAGGCACACGTATCTATTTTAATTATTTTTCTCCAAGTGATCCGGAAGCTGAAGCTGCCGCTGCTGCCGAAACCGAAAAACTGGTCGCCGGCGCACAAGGTTTTGCAGCAAGTAAAAGTGTTAACATTGTAAACGAAAATGAGGTTGAAATCTTTTTTAAGGAAATCCTTGATAAAACCGGCCGAATTGATGTTCTGGTCAATAATGCCGGTATTACCAAAGACGGGCTTTTAGTCCGCATGAAAGAAAAGGACTGGGATGCGGTCTTAAATATAAACTTAAAGGGTGCATTCACTTGTACAAAAATTGTTGCCAAAGTCATGATGCAGCAGCGTTATGGCCGTATTATTAATATTTCGTCGGTTGTGGGAGTCACCGGCAATGCGGGTCAGGCCAATTATTCGGCGTCAAAGGCCGGTTTGATCGGGCTCACTAAAACCGCCGCCAAAGAGCTTGCATCCCGAGGAATTACCGTTAATGCAATCGCCCCGGGTTTTATAGAAACAGATATGACCGCGGCGATGTCGGACAAAGCCAGAAATGCCATGCTGGACCAGATTCCCCTCAAACGGGCGGGATATCCTGAAGATGTGGCATCCGTCGTTGCCTTTCTGGCTTCTGAAAGCGCATCCTACATCACCGGTCAAGTCATTCATGTCAGTGGTGGCATGTACATTTAAAAGGAGGTATCTGAATGTCCATCGAAGATAAGGTGAAAAAGATCATTGCGGAAAAATTGAGTGTTGATATTGAAGAAATCGTACCGGAGGCATCTTTTGTAGATGATCTGGGTGCGGATTCCCTGGACCTTGTCGAGTTGATCATGTCCATGGAAGAGGAATTCGATATTGATATTCCCGACGAAGAAGCGGAAAAATTGGTGACGGTTAAGGATGTCCTTGATTTTATTGCCGCCCATTAATATCGTCATCCAAAACAGATCAAGATCTTTATAAAACCGGCGTCGGCTTGCCGGTTTTTAAGGAGGCCTATTGAGCAGACGGGTTGTCATTACCGGTTTGGGGTTGGTAACGCCTCTGGGTGTCGGAGTGGATGATACATGGAGAGCACTGTGTAAGGGTCAATCAGGGATATCTGAGATTACTCGATTCGATGCATCCGCGTTCGATACCAAGATTGCCGGAGAAGTCAAGGATTTTCATCCTGAAGATTTTCTTCCCAAAAAAGAGGCCAAACGCACCCAAGAATTTATCGCCTATGCCGTTGCGGCATCCCGAATGGCGATAGAGGATTCCGGGCTGACCATAGACAAAACCAACGAAAGCAAAGTCGGTGTTCTTACAGGATGCGGTCTTGGCGGACTCCGTTTGCTGGAACAAAC
>JARRRC010000375.1:0-3074 GCA_037381105.1 Desulfobacterales bacterium | reverse complement strand
GCAAATAAAACTGCAAGCAGTGTGCCATATATAATTTTTACCTCAAATTTGATACCTTTATATTGCATGGAAATTAATGAAAACCATATAGTGGTTTTAATTTGAATTCCCCGCAGCTTGCTGCGGGGATAGGAATTTTAGCCTTTCGCCAACTCAGCCACATAGCCGCGTTTCATAAAATCGTTACACGATTTTATTTGTAGTGGGTTTAAAAAAATCATGTCAACTTTCATTTTACCGGAATGGTATATCGGATTTCTATGAATAGAATGGATCAAAAATACCCGCTTTAATGTAGTAAAAAACATTTGTGGGTAAGAAGTATCCATTCTTCCGGAATACCGGGGCAAACTATTTCCGAAAACCCGATAACCTGATTTTTACAGAATTTACGTGAGCGTCCAATCCTTCGATTTCAGCCAGTCGCATGACATCTCCGGCTTCACGCTCAAAGGCAGTCCTGGAATATCGGATCAGACTGGTCTTTTTTATAAACGTATCTACCGAAAGAGCGGAAGAGAATCGTGCCGTGCCGGCAGTGGGGAGGACGTGGTTGGGCCCTGCGATGTAATCTCCCATCGGTTCCGGCGTATAGTCTCCCAAAAACACCGCGCCGGCATTGTGTATTTGTCCCACAACTGCAAGAGGATCTTTGATCTGAAGTTCAAGGTGCTCGGGTGCAATTCGGTTTGAGAGTTCGATGGCCGTATCAAGGTCGGCCACAATCATTATAGCCCCGAACTTGGAAAGGGATTTTTGGGCGATCTCTTTGCGTGAGAGCTTCCGGAGCTGTTCCTTTACGCCAGAGGCAACCGTTCCGGCGATATCCGCGGAATCCGTGATCAGGATCGAAGATGCCAGGATATCATGTTCCGCCTGTGAAAGGAGATCCGCTGCAATAAATTCCGGCGTTGCCGTGCGGTCTGCTATAATCAGGATTTCACTGGGTCCGGCGACCATATCAATTCCCACGGTACCTGCCAAAAGTTTTTTGGCAATGGTCACATAGATATTCCCGGGACCGACGATAACATCCACTTTTGGTACGGTTTCGGTGCCGTATGCCAGAGCAGCAATGGCCCAGGCGCTTCCGACCTTGTAAACCGCGTCTATGCCGACCTTTTTTGCGGCTACCAGAAGATGAGGATTAACCGTACCGTTACGAGTGGGCGGCGTTGCCATGGCGATATGATTGACGCCGGCAACCCTTGCCGGAACGGCACCCATAAGGACCGATGAAACCAGCGGCGTTTCACCACCTGTCCCTCCGGGAACATAAATCCCGGCGGCATCCACAGGGTTTACCATCTGTCCCAGAAGTGTGCCGGGCCGTCGGGTATTGATCCATGATGTGCAAAGCTGCTGCCGATGAAAGGATTCGATTTGACGAATAGCTCTATTTAGAGACGTTATAAAGGATCGATCCACATATTTTGAGGCGTTATCAATTTCTTCTTGCGTCACCTGAATGGACTCCGGGGTCAGTTCCGTTGAATCGAATCGGTTTGTGTATTTGATAAGCGCCTGGTCTTTGTTTTTTCTCACGTCCTCAATCATACGCGTGACCGCAAGCATATCTTTCTTTTTGAAACCGATACCCCGGTTTACGATGGATGCAATCTTCTTTTCTGCCGACGCCGAGGGGTAGGTATAGATTTTCATAATCGTATTACACCTTTGAGACCTTTGAAAAACCCTTCTTTTTGCCCGATTTCCGAGTCAGACTCAATTTTCAATCCTCGAAATACTCAATGTATGTCTGCGGTTAAAATTCTCGCCTTCCTTGAGCTCGGACAAAAATGAGCATTTTTCAAAGGTCTCACTTTATACATTATAACTGTCAAAATAATACTCAGGTTGAAGGGTTCGAGGCTCATGATTCAGCAACACTGCTATTTTAATGTAAAAGAAATTATAAAGAATCTATTGACATACATCGGTTGAGTTGATGGGTAGTAGTCGCGTCCGCCAGCAAACACTTCGCAGTCGGCGCTGACAGAATAATTTTTTCAACCCTGAACTTTGAATCCGGAACCCGTCAATTATATTTAATGCTTTCAATAACCAAGAGAACGTGCTTTGTCAACATCGTCCAATCACAGAGTGAATAATTTCACAGAATATATTAGAAACACTCTGTCGCAACGCTGCGTAAAGTTAAAATACGCGTACTTCGGCATCCATAAAAATACTCATTGACATATTTAATTCGATCTGAACAAATAAATAATTTTAAAAAATCTAAATATGTTCAAACATAATTTGTCTGGAGGAAACCGATGAAAGAAAACAGAATCTATAACTTTAACGCCGGTCCTGCCGCGCTCCCGATTGAAGTGCTTGAAGAAATCAGGGATTCATTTTTAAATTTCGGCGAATCCGGCATGTCGATCACGGAGATCAGCCACCGCTCAAAGCTGTTTGACGATGTTATCAACGATGCCGTTTCCAGAACCCGCCGGCTGTTGAAGCTGGACGACAGGTTTCACGTAATGTTTATCCAGGGCGGCGCCAGTTTGCAATTTTGCATGATACCCATGAACCTGCTGGGCGAAGGAGATACCGCAGATTATGTCAACACCGGCACCTGGTCCACAAAAGCCATCAAGGAAGCCGAGATTTTAGGAAAAGACATACATGTCGCGGCGTCTTCCGAAGATAAAAACTTTTCCTATATCCCTAAAAATATAATGTTTAACAGTAAGGCGGCCTATATTCATATTACGTCCAACAATACCATCAAAGGAACCCAATGGGCGTCTTTTCCGGAGACGGGGGGAGTCCCCCTTATCGCCGATATGTCATCGGATATTATGTCGAGACCTTTTGATGTCAACAAATTCGGCCTGATCTATGCCGGGGCTCAAAAAAATATCGGTCCGGCCGGCGTATGCATGGTCATCATCAGAAACGATATGCTGGAAAGGGTGCCGGAGACGCTTCCGTCCATGCTCAAGTATACCACTTATGCCTCAAAGAATTCGATGTTTAATACACCGCCCTGCTTTGCAGTCTATATGGTTCAACGGGTTATGAAATGGCTGGAAGAAACCGTCGGCGGTCTTGAAAAAATG
>JARRRC010000374.1:0-4345 GCA_037381105.1 Desulfobacterales bacterium | reverse complement strand
AAACAAAATATGATATCCGTCGATAAATGCTCTGTAACTGTTTTGTCGAAAAGGATTTTGGATTCAGCCGGAAAGTCTTCATCGCCGTCCCAGAATTGAACCACCACGGGAATACGCGGCGTAATTCTGAATGCATATGAAGCATCGGCCATGTCCAAAGGAATCCCCTGCAGTTTTTCGCATATTTCTTTGAATTCTTGGATATTGTTTTCATATCGATGTTCAATGATATGTGTCGGAATTTTGTGTGGCCCCCTGAAAAACGTAGGACCTCCGGGAATATCTTTTTCAGAGATCCATTCTTTACTGATGATGATGTCTTTCGATTTCAACAGATAATAAACGATGAAAAGTCCCAGGAGATGGCTCACCCCCGGTTTATCGTCTTGCAAACGAATGATCTTAGACTCATGGGGATAAATACCATAATCTTCACCCCAAACGGATATTCGATACCCTCGGGTTATGGAATCATAATCGCACAATGCCTTCCGACAAACATCTTCCGGATTTCTTTGTGCCAGTTCGAGAAAATAGCCTGGATCAACAGACAGTTCCGAATTATTTTTTGTGTCTCCCATATCTAAACTCCTTATCTGACATGACCTCGGGTTAATTTCGATAAAGTCGCTGCAAGAATGTTCATTAAACAAAATTTGCGCACCTATTCACAGGATGCATGCAAAATGGCAATTATTTGTCGCATGTAGAACATTTTGGCGCAAGAACACTTTACATAAAATAAGGGGATGGAAGAAAATTTCGCCTCCATCTTGTTGATTATATGTGATATTTTTTAAAAATATTCCCCTCCATGAACCATGGCATCGGTTTTGCTATCTTTTATCGTAAAATAAAAGAGCCATCTAATGAAAGCAATAAATTCCGCAACGGTCCTTAAAGAGACTCATATCGATTCAAAAGAAGCCCTCGTTTCATCGGTTGAAATAGAAACAATGGGACGAATTTCGGATCATCATGATAACTCCGTCTTTTTCTTTAAAGGCGCAGTTTTAGGATTTTTGTTGTGCCTGCCTTTCTGGACTGTAATTGTCTGGCTCATCATCTGATTATTTACCGGCAATCGAATCAATTCGCTGCTGTTGATTTTTTGTTAATAACTGTCAATATGTTATTTGAGGGAACTATGCAAACCAACAAAGTAATCGTACGATTTAAGGACGGTACGTTAGTTAAAGGCAATACCAGCGACTTTTTCCCGAACAAGGTTCGCTTTCATATCCATCGTCTGGATGGTCAGACCGAAGAAAGATATCATTCCAGGGGCCGGACGCAGGATCATAGTTGAATTTACGGATACAGAATCCATTACGGGTTATGCCCTTGGTTATTCACCGGACCGTCAGGGTTTTTTCATTACACCCGCTGATTTGAGCAGCAATAACGAACGTATTTTTGTGGTAAGATCGGCGACGAAAAATATCCAATTTTTATAATATTATTGGTAATATGCAAAGATAAGAACACGCCTCCCGAACCCTCACAAAAAATATTTCTGTTTTTAATATTTTATTCCCCCGGCTTGATATAAAATCGATGGTGATTATGATATGCACAAGAAATACTTCACTGATGGACAAGTCTTTAACGGCCTAATTCACTAGAACCTATCTCAAAAAGAATATTAGGGTTCAAGGCAAGGCGCGAAACGGCGAAAAAGCGGAGCATACACGCAGTATGCAAGGCATTTTGACCCGTGACGCAACGCCGCCGTGGGCTCTTGGATTGTTTTTGAGATGGGTTCTAAAAACATTCGTGTCCGGAGGATCATATGACAAATAAAAATACAAATAAGAGAACATTTATTATGGATCTGGAAAGGCTCAACACTTATAATGCACAAGGATGTCCGGCCTGTGGTCAAAAATTCAACCTGGGGGACACCGTTGTTGCTGCTTGCGGAACCTGGGATGGGAAAAAGTTTATCCACGAAAGCGAAGCGGTATTCGACGAAAAAATTTCCGCCTATGTCGATCGAAAATGTTTTACGACTTAGCTGTGGGGCTGATGCCTCCTGCCTCACTTTCCACCTCAGAAGCGATTCCGGTCCAATCGTAATTTGATAAACCATGGGCCACAGCCTCTGAAAACCGATCTTGCAACACCCGTCCAAATCGCATGGGCGTATTGCTTTGGGCGGCGGTTTCAGAGACCAACCGGATATCCTTTAGCCCCAGTTTGAGTGAAAATAACGGTTCCTTATAGTTCTTGTCGAGGATCAGCCTGCCGTAGTTTTGATAGATGGGACAGGCGAACAGTGTGCTTCCGAGGGCTTCAAGCAGTTTATCTGCGTCACCTCGGTTTTTTGACACAAAAGTAAATGCTTCGGCCATTGCTTCTATCGCTGAGGCAATAAGAAAATTAGCAGCCAATTTTGCAATATTTGCGCCTTCCGGCAAACTGCCAAAATCGAATATTTTCATGCCAATGGCTTCCAACAATGGTCTTACCCGCTTTTTGGCGTTTTCATCCCCGGCAATAAAATAGGACTGTTTTTTTGCCTGGACAATGTCGGGGCGACCCATTACAGGGGCTGCCACGTAATAACCGCCAAAGGTCGACTGTTGGCTGGCTAACCGTGCAGCAGTCTTCGGTAATATGGTGCTCATGGAAACATGAATGCCGTCTTTTCCAAGACGTTCGGCCAGTTCTCCGCTTTCTCCGACAACAGCAGTCAATGCGCTATCTTCGGATACGCAGCTCATCACAATTCCACCCGGCTGTGCCACATTTATTGCATTCTTTTCTACTATCGCGCCCAGTTCGATCAGAGAAGATGCTTTTTCAGGCGTTCGGTTATAAACAATCAAATCATACCCTGCTTTGAGCAAGTTACGGGCCATGGGCAGTCCCATCATTCCCATTCCGATAAAACCGATTTTCTTTTTTTCTTTCATATTGATACCTCCTTTTTCATGCCATGGAAACGTATCAGCCCTTCCTGGGCCACAGAAGCAACCAACTCTCCTTTTCGGGTATAGATGCTTCCGAAATTTAATCCTTTGGCTTTGTGGGCACTAGGACTTTTCATGACATACAAAAGCCATTCATCCATTCGAAAATCTCTATGGAACCACAAAGCGTGATCCAGGCTGGCGACTTGCATATCACGCTCCCAGTAGCTATGCCCGTGGGGGTAAAGAGATGTTGCCACAAAACCGAAATCAGAGGCATAGGCCAGCATATATTGGTGTACTCTGAAATCGTTCGGCATTTTGTCTATTGTTTTAAACCATGTATAACTGATAGGCTCCCTCTTTTCCGGTGAAAAGGGATCAATTGGATTGACCGGTCGAAATTCAATGGGTTTTTTGCACAAGATCTTTTCTCTAATCCGTTTTGGTATCTTGTCTGCGACCGCCATGGCAAGTTCAAGCTCTGAGGCAATTCCGTCCGGTCCGATGATCTCCGGAGCCTTATCTTGATGATCAAATCCCGGTTCACGAATTTGAAACGAAGCAGACATACTGAATATGGCCAAACCCTTTTGAATGGCAACAACGCGGCGGGTGGTAAAACTTTTTCCATCCCGGATGCAATCGACCTCATAAATGATGGGTCTGTTTACATCTCCCATCCTGAGAAAGTAGGCATGAAGGCTATGGGCGTTACGGTCCGATGGTATGGTTTGATAGGCTGCAGACAACGCCTGTCCCAGTACTTGTCCTCCGAATACGCTGCCAAATCCCAGATCCTGACTTTGCCCGCGGAAAATATTTTCCTCTATTTTCTCCAACTTCAAAAGCCGCAGCAATTCCTCAAGAACATTATCTTCGCTGCAAACGTTCATTAGTGTTCCCCTTTTATTCCTCTGTCCGTTTTTCTTATCGCACCCAGTTCTCATGGCCCGCCAACCAGCGGTCAACCGTCTCTTCCATCCAGTCTTTCAATCCTTTTGCAATATAAAACTTTGGAAATAAAAGATCGTCCTTCAATGTAATGAGTTTTTCATCAACGGCAATTCGATGAAGCGCTGTCCGTGGATAAATTCGAATGCCCGTCGTGATTTTCATCGCTTCGGTTTTCAATGAGTCCGCGAAAGAAAGGCTTTTTTCAACACTTTCTCTGGTTTCGCCGGGGCCTCCCAATAAAAGAAATCCCAGGCGACGAATCTGATGTTTTTCAAGCATCTTTGAAATGTTGCGAACATCTTCGGCTGTATACCTTTTGTTCATTCTTTTCAGCATGCTTTCAGAGCCGCTTTCGAATCCAAAAGAAACCTCTTTGCACCCCGCCCTCGCCATTTTTTCAATGAGTTCTTCATCCACTTTCCAGGGATACAAAATACAGCGCCACCTGATGTTGATATCCGTGCGAATCATTC
>JARRRC010000373.1:0-4789 GCA_037381105.1 Desulfobacterales bacterium | reverse complement strand
GTAGCAAGGTGCCCGTCATGTGAATGCAGGTATCGCACGCCCGAAGCTTTTTTGGGCCGAAAGGTTTCATGCAAGAGCTGCGGCACTTCCTTTACCGTCGAATTTGAAGATGAAAACCAGCAAAATGAAGAATCTCAAGCAACGATGTTAAAGGAAAAAGAAGTCGATACCATTTCCCAGGACGATGCCTACCTGGTTATCGGAAAGTTGGCCGTGAAATACCAATTTGTTGCCGAGGAACAAATTCAGGAAGCATTGATCATTCAAAAACAGGAAAAACTTGCCGGAAACAAATCGCTTTTAGGAGAAATACTGGTGGCGCAGGGAATGATATCCCGGAACCAGTTGAATTTTCTTCTTTCGGTCCAGAAAGTGATTGAAACGAGAAAAATGGATCGAAAATTCGGGTTGATCGCCTTAAAAAACGGCTTTGCCACTCCCGAGGACATTGAGACCGCATTGAAAGTGCAAAAAGAAAGTTATGAAAAGACCAAGGCCGTCCGGATGCTTGGAGATATATTGGTTGAATCGAAAGTCATGACCAAAGACCAATGTGATGTGATTCTTAGGAAACAAAAGCGATTTGACCCAATCGAAACTGTTGAAACCGAAACTCCCGAAATGCCTGTCACTTCCCGTGCCTCTGTCAATGATGACTATTTCGACCTGACGGTTTCAGAAGATAAGATGAACGCATTTTTTTCAATAAAAAAAGAAAATGCGGGTTTGTTTACGATTCAGGATATAAAAGAATATCTTGAAACAAAAGGAATTAAGTATGGGATCGTTGACGATGAGAAAATATCGGATTACATTGAGAAAAAAGAAGGTTGGGATACGCCGTTAATCATTGCGGAAGGAAAATTGCCGGAGCCGGGAATCGATGCTTCCATTAAATACTACTTTGATACGGATCCGTTAAAGATCGGCACCATTAAAAACGGAGGGAGTATTGATTTTAAAGACAGAGGAAACATACCTCAGGTCAAAAAGGGTGATCTTCTTGCGGAAAAAATTCCGACGGTTGAAGGCACAGCGGGAAATGATGTATATGGACGATATTTAGCAGTTCCGAAACCGATAGATAAAACCCTTCGAAAAGGGAAAGGTGCATCACTTTCAGAAGATAAACTCAAAATAATTGCAGAAACCGACGGAATACCTGAAATTTCGGCGGTCGGCAAGATCTATGTTTCACCGAGGCTTGAAATTTCAGGCGGTGTGGGTTTAAAGACCGGTCATGTCGATTTTGAAGGTAAAATTGACGTCATCGGCACCATTCAGAGCGGATACCGGGTGAAAGGGAACAGCCTAAAGGCAAACGAAATACTCAAAGCTGAAGTCGAGGTGGCCGGCGATATCATCGTTTCCGGAGGTATCATCGGTGCAAAAATTAAAAGTGGCGGCAGCCTCAGTGCCATGTATGTTCATGAATCGGAAATCGAAATTTTGGGTGACGTTCTTATCAGTAAGGAAATCATTGATTCTAAAATAAATACCAGCGGATCATGTATGGCCAGGGGAGGCCCTATCTTATCTTCCAGAATATCGGCCAAAAAGGGGATACAGGCCGTTCAGGTCGGATCTGAAATATCAAAGCCATGCCATCTTAGCGTGGGATTCGATGAAAAAGTAAAAGAAGATATCAATGCCCTCAAGGAACGTATACCGAAAATAAAGCAGGAAGAAGCGGAATATCAGCGCCGGCTGAGGGAAATTGAAAACGAGCCGGGCATCATCGAGAAAGTGATCGCCGATATGGCGCAGGTGCAGGATCGTGCCGAAGTCAAACGGAGAGCGCTTATTGAAGAAATGGAAAAATTAAAAGCGGCTGGAGATGATATTCATTATGAGGAGTCCGAAGCGAATCTTTCCGAATTGGACTTGGAAATAAAAAATAGAGAAACAAAGCTGGAGAACCTTTTCAACAAACAGGATGGAATCAAATCTGAAATTTCCGATATTCAACAAAAAATCGAAGATTCCAAAAATAAGATTCAGGATTTAAGGGAAAAAATCTCTGAAATTGTCGAATGGTCGACTGCTGAAAAGGGAGTTCCTGAAATTACGGTTCACGATGCTATTTTCGCAGATACCACCATTAACGGGATTTATTCTTCACTTCGAATCAACCACAGCCAAAAAAGTGTTTTAATCTCCGAGGATATCCCAAAAGAGGCCGGCGATAGTTCCCAGTGGGACCTTGATCGAGATAAATACGGCAGCAAAATAAGAATAAACCCCCTTTAATCCCCTCCTTTTTAAAGCGTCTGATTACGCCACATGCGGATAAACTTCGTTGCGGGGTACGTCTCCGGGCATGATTAAATTTTTTTCTGCAAGAACTCGTGGATAAGGGCTCCTAATGAAAAAACCGGTCTTATCTTTTGATAAGGCAAATCAGTGTAAGACAATACCCTAATCTTGCAAGAAAATTAATGATACAAAAGGAAAATTATCCTTCAAACAAACGAAAGATTCTCATTAATTTTCATGCAAGATTCAGGAATCAGATATATTTTAAAAGTTGTAACAAGTCGGTGACGACAACATCAGGAGAAAGATTTCGACATTCGGGATGGTCTTCTCTCAGCCTGAGTGATCGGGCGTCGCCTGCAAAAAGAGCGGTTTTAAACCCCGTCTTTTTGGCGGGAAAGATATCGTTTAGCATGTCATTTCCGATATAAAGTACCGAACGGGAAGGGATTTTAATATGTTCGAGGTTTCTGGCAGCTGTTTCAAACATGACGGGCGACGGCTTTGCATGCCCTGTTTTGTAAGAATAAAAGATAAGATCAGGATTAAATCCAAGATGTTCAGGGTTTGAATCAAAAAACCAGTTAAACAGATAAGGGGTAAAAAACTGGGCATTGGAGATAATGCCCATCAAAATATTTGATTGACGGCACACCGACAGCATCTTTTCGAGGTTCGGCATGGGATATACAGGATTGACGATCACCTCGAATTCCGCGGCAAACGCTCGAGCAGTGTCAAGCTCTTCAATCCCAAGTGCGTGCGCCCAGATCCGTTCGATTTCGACTTCCGGAAAGTCCGTGAAATTTATCCGTCAACTTTTTAAGATATCGCGTTTGTCGTGACTCTCGCCGTGCGATGCTGATATCTCCGGAACCGCTGATGAACAGCGTGCCGTATAGATCAAAAAGAAGGCATTGGATGTTTTCTTCGAGTTTTCCACCGGCAGTTAAGGCCGTCGGAAGCGGTAAAAGGGGCTCGATATAGTGTAAAAGGTGATCGAATTCATGCATCATCGCACCATTTGAGCAGACTGAAATGATTCGGAGTTAAGAATTGGGCCAGGAGTTTTTGTTTGTTTATTTTATGGTGGACGCTTTTTCGGATTACTTTTTTGTAAATATCAATCAGTTTTTCTCCGTATTTAAGGGGAGTGTAATTGAGAAGGACGGCTTTCATGTTGCTTTGTATCAACTCGTTTTTATTGGATACATCGCCCGGGTTTGAAAGAAAGGGGTTTAAACGAAGCATCCGATTTCGGTTTTTGTCGCCGGATAGAAGGGTTCGGATGATTGTTTTTTGAAAGGATTCATTCAGCATTCCAAAATCGATGGTATTGGCGGCAATTATATTTTTATAAGCGTTTTCAATGGATGGGCCATCCATTGATGTCCTGAATGCGGCGCCGACTTTTTGTACGCCGGCCTTCCATACGTCAAAGAACCTTTGTTTGTCGATCCAATCTATTGGAACATCCAGCCTTGTGTAAAGGTGGTCCAATCGAATGGAATTTTTTTCAAAGTCCTTACAAATATCCGGAAGCTTTCTTCCCCAGAGCATTTTATGGGCGGTCCACGGTTCAAGAAATGAAAAGCCAAATCCTTCTCCGATGCTCGTTGTAATGAAAAAGTCGGCAGATAATACAAGATCTGAAAATTCATGGATTAATCCTGCCTCGAATACGACATTCAGATTATTTTCGATCACAAACATTTTCCAATCTTCATAGCTTTTAATATCTGCCGGGCTGTTGGGAGGGAGTGTGATAACCAGCGGCGTGTTGTTTTTAAAAAACAACGACAGCAAGATGGCTTCTCCGATATTCTTTCTCCGAATGGCCCGGACCGGATACAACACGTGATGCTTTCGGACACCGTCTGTTGATTCGAAAGCGCCGGTTTTTGCCTTCCGGCTTCGATCCGGTGAAAAGGGCTTGACGGTATTGAAAATTTTATGAACGCCTTCTTTATTCAAGTCCGACTTGAGCAATATGTCATAATCCCTTGAATTAATGACACCATAATGACAGTCATGAATATAATCCTCTTCGGCATAATAGGATAAAGGACGCCCGTCTTCCGCAAAATCATGGATCTGCAAAAAGAGCCTGAAGCCTCTTTTTTCGAGAATGTTGAGAATTTTTAAAAAATTTTTGTTTTTGTTAAGGGTTGGATTGTGGATGTGCAAAAGATCGCATCCGTCCTTCCATTTTGAATGAACCGCCTCAATGACCGCATTTGCGACGTTTTCAGGTTCCTGGAAATTTTGATTATAGATGTCATAACCAAGACCCGGAATATGGACGATACCGCAAGGAAAGGGTGAATCCGGAAGACTTCCCGCCAGAACCAGCACCTCGCATATGTCGGAGACGGCGTCGACCTGTTGCTTCAAAACAGTGGTGACGCCGCCGGGTTTGAGATGATAGTGGATGTATGCGATTTTCACGTTGCTGCTCAGTGATCCAGAGTTCAGTGTTCAGAAGTTCAAGGTTCAGGGTTCTGGGATCAAAGGTAATAGTTTGTTAAATGGT
>JARRRC010000372.1:0-3095 GCA_037381105.1 Desulfobacterales bacterium | reverse complement strand
TTTTTGCTGCACGATATTATAGATCCCATACGCAGGCTGGCGCTGGAAACGGATCGCCATAATGGTACAAAAAACGAAGGAGACGAAGTAAAGACGCTCAGCCGGCGCGTGCATGATTTAAAGAAAACATACAATGAAACTCAATCCGAACTGGAAAAAAGCCGGGAACACCTCTTGCAGTCTGAAAAGCTGGCACTGGTGGGGAAATTGGCGGCCGGTACATCCCACAGCATCCGGAATCCGTTAACTTCGGTTAAGATGCGGTTGTTTTCTCTCGGCAGGAGCCTGGATCTTGACAGTGATCAGAAAGAAGACTTTGATGTCATTTCAAAAGAAATCACCCATATTGATACCATTGTGCAAAATTTCTTAGAGTTCTCGAGACCGCCCCGGCTGAAGCTTCAGGCCGTGTCGCCTTCGGATGTTGTGGATCAGGCCATCCAGCTCTTACGTCATCGTTTGGAGTCTTACGAAGTATTTATCAAAATTCAAAGAAAAGAATCCCTTCCGCTGATTCAGTTGGATCCGGAACAATTAAAGGAGGTCATTATCAATATTATCATCAATGCTTGTGAATCCATGGGGCAGGGAGGAGCGGTTGTCATACACGAAAAAACCGTTATGGATCAGAAAAAAATCAGATCGGCTGTGATCCGAATCAGCGACAACGGGCCCGGTATTCCGGATGCCATACAATCGAAAATCATGGAGCCTTTTTTCACAACCAAGGAAGAAGGTACGGGACTCGGATTGAGCATCGCCGCCAGAATCGTTCAAGAGCACGGCGGAAAACTGGATATCCAATCAAAGGAAGGGAATGGATCAACGTTTATCATCACACTGCCGGTGGAGGAATCAAACCGTGAGCACGATACTGATCATTGACGATGACGACCAACTCCGAAAAAGTTTCAATAAACTTTTAATTGAAGAAGGCTATCACTCCAAATGCGCGGCTTCCGGCGAAGCGGGTCTTAAAATCATCCAGGATGAAACCCCGGACCTGGTCATCCTCGACATGCGTTTGCCGGGGATGAATGGATTTGAGACGTTCAAGATCATCCATGAAAAGGAGCCCAAACTTCCGGTGATTATCATGACCGCCTTCGGCACTACGGAAACCGCGATTGAGGCCACCAAAATGGGGGCATTCGACTATATTCTAAAACCTTTTGATATCCCCGAGATCCTGTTGGTGATCAGACAGGCCCTGGAGGCGAGTCGATTCATGCGTTCCCCGGTGGATGTGGATCCTGTTTTACAAGGTAGTTTTAGGGATGCCATCATCGGACGAAGCAAGGCCATGCAGGAGGTATACAAGACCATCGGCCGGGTTTCCGATACAGAAGCAACCGTCCTGATTCGCGGAGAATCCGGGACCGGCAAAGAACTGGTGGCCCGGGCCATCTATCAGCATAGCCGGCGCGCCGAGAGGCCTTTTTTGGTGATTAACTGCGTAGCCATTCCTGAAAATCTTCTGGAAAGCGAGTTGTTTGGATATGAAAAGGGCGCATTTACCGGCGCCACCCATCGTAGGATCGGCAAAATCGAGCAGGCAAACAACGGGACCGTATTTTTAGATGAAATCGGTGATATGCCCTTGAGCATCCAGGCCAAAATATTACGTCTGCTCCAGGAGAAGAGCATCGAAAGACTGGGCGGCAGAAGTACCATACCCGTCAATGTAAGAATAATTGCCGCGACCAATCGTGACCTTGAATCGGACATTGTTCGAGGCCGGTTTCGGGAAGACCTCTACTACCGTCTCAAGGTGGTCTCCATCTTTTTGCCGCTCCTAAAAGACAGGGTCGAAGACATCCCGGCACTGACGGACTTCTTTCTGGCCCGATATTCACAAGAAGCGAAAATCGAAAATCCTGGAATCACCAAAAAAGCCAAAGCATTTCTTGCAACGAATCTCTGGAAGGGAAACGTGCGCGAACTGTCCAACACCATACAAAAGACCTTAATTTTTAACCGCGGCGCGGCGATTTGCAAAGACGATATCCTGCAGGCGATTCAAGGGAATAATGTTTGCAATTCGATAACTTACGAAAAAGATGAGCAGGTCATGCGTCAATGGGTGCGCAAAATGCTGACGTCGCCTTCGGTTGAAAAACGCTTTGACGACTGTATGGACCGGTTTGCCAATATCATTATCAGCGAGGCGCTCAATTTTACCGAAGGGAATCGATCACAAGCGGCAAAACTCCTTGGTCTTTCCAGACCCACCTTGCATTCCAAGATCGAAAAATTTGGTCTTGAGTTAAAAACTTTCGTAAAAGAGGACACATCGTAGTTAGTGTCCATCCATAATTGGTCTTTTTGCCCAGTACCTGAGGCGGACCAGTCTCGGCGTTATGCTCAAGAAATAATCCTCGGAATATCAACTATATTCCTGTGGTTATTTTTTTCTCATGTCTTTATCTTGAATAAAAATCCTCATTTATGGATGAACACTCGTTAGTGAAACATGCTTTGAAACTGCGCGCTTTTTCTTTAAATCATTAGTGATCTTATTGAAAATATCAGTTTGTTGACTGTCGGTGGTATCAATATTATCATAGCCTCATCTTTATGAGAAATTGGAGGCTTTTTATGCGAGGAATCATTAACGGAACCCTATTTTTTATGAAGGGCGCATTCGCTTTGAGTCTTTTTTCAACCATTCAAAAAATAATGCTCGGCTATCCATTTGCTGTAAAGGGATACTTTTTATCCTTTACAGCAGGAGGAAGCTTCGGTTTGATCATTGGAATGTGGTGCCTGAAATTGAAGAAGAACATAAGGAAAATGGAGCGACTTAATCTCATGCTGGACACCGTACGAAATATCAATAAATTGCTCGTCAAAGAAAAAGATCCCGCTATATTGCTTCAGAAAACCTGCGACAATCTTATCGAGAATCGCGGTTATTATAATGTCTGGTTTGCCTTGTTAAATGAGTCCGAAGAATTGGTTGCGGTCTTCGAAGCCGGATTCGGCAAAAATTTTTTACCGATGATCCACCATCTCAAACGTGGAGGGTTAACCGATTGTGGCCGAAGGGCGATGTCGCAACCAGGTCTGGTGATCACATATGATCCGGCCAACTG
>JARRRC010000371.1:0-6188 GCA_037381105.1 Desulfobacterales bacterium | reverse complement strand
GCTTAATGAAAACAGTGACTTGTCTTCATTGCAAATCAATGGATATAATCTAATCTCAAAAGAGAAGTCATGCAGTGCACATGGGGGGGTTGCTTTCTATTTACACAATTCACTTAATTATAATATTATTAATACTGATTTTCAAACCTTTGATAGTGTGTGTGTTGAGATTGACTTGAAAACTGATAGATCTACTCCGTCAAACAAACTTATTGTTTGTAACATATACAGACCTCCAAGAACTTTAATTAATGATATCGAATCTTTCATGACTGATATCAATATGCTCTTTGACCAACTTGCAAGATATAAGCATGTCGTAATCACAGGGGACTTTAACCTTGATTTGCTAAAATATCAAGAAAATCACAATACAAACGATTTTCTTAATCTGATATTATCAAACTCTTACATTCCAAAAATTACACTACCTACTAGACTAACTCACAGACAAGGAACTTTAATAGATAATTTTTTGGTGAAAATCTCTGATGATTATTCCCAAACATATTCTGGTATTATACTTAATAACATTTCCGATCATCTCCCTTACTTTACAATTTTGGCATATTTAAAATACAAAAAGAAACCAGATAAATATATCAAAGTCAATAATGTCACTGTCTCAAATATGCAGAATTTCAAAGAAGATCTGAGTTCACAAGAAATATCAAATTGTTTCAGTAATATTTTGGAAAATGATCCAAATGCTAGTTATGAAAAGTTCAATAATATTATTTCTACTCTAATGGCTAAACATTTTCCGATAAAGATAATGAAATTCAATAAGTACAAACACAAAAAGACTAAATGGATCACCTCCGGAATATTAAAATCAATCTCTCAGAAGGATAAAATGTACCATCGGCTGGCATCAATATGTCAAGATGATCCACAATTTTTTGTATTGAAAAGTAATTTTCAGATGTATAATAAGATTTTAAAACAAAGCATCAGAAAAGCCAAAAAAATCTATTATGAGAATTGCTTTAACAAATATAAATCAGACATTAAGAAAACTTGGACTTCCATAAATGACATCATTAATAGATGTAAAACTAAGACAGATTTTCCCGAATACTTTCTTTTTGATGGTCACCCTCATTCAGACAAAACTTTTATAGCCAATAAATTCAATTCATACTATACAAATATTGGTCTAGAACTTGCTTCTAATATAAATTTACCAGAAAATAAATCGTTTAAAGATTATCTAAAAAATCCCACAATACAAAAATTTGACTTCTTAAAAACTACTGAAAATGAAATTATAAAAGTTATAGATAAATTTAAGTCCAAATCTAGTACTGGATATGATCGTGTCTCTAATAACTTAATTAAATTTGTAAAAAAAGAAATTTGTACCCCAATCATGTTAATCTTCAATCAAACAATATCAACTGGAATGTTTCCAAATGCACTCAAAATTGCCAAAGTTTCCATGCTCTTTAAGAAAGGTGATGCCAAACTAATTGAAAACTATAGACCTATTTCTATTTTACCCAGCTTTTCTAAAATTTTTGAAAAAATCATGTTTCAACAAATGTATAATTATTTTTCATCTTTTAAACTTTTTTATAACAGTCAATATGGTTTCCGCTCCCTCCACTCCACTGAATTAGCTGCTTATGAATTAATAGAAAGAATATTAAAAGATTTAGATAATGATAAAATACCACTCAACATATATTTAGACTTGTCAAAAGCCTTCGATACGTTAGACCACCAAATTTTACTCAGTAAATTGTCTTATTATGGCTTTTATGACTCCTCTTTAAAATTGATGAATAGTTATTTAACTGATAGACAACAGTTTGTAGATTTTAACGGTACACAATCAGACTATTGTCAAATTAAGACCGGAGTCCCTCAAGGGTCAATTTTGGGCCCCCTTTTATTTATTATCTACATGAACGACATATATCTATCTTCCACTTTCTTTCACCCATTAATCTATGCCGACGACACTACTTTATTCGTTTCCATAAATACCTCTGAAATATCTACAATTAGCAATACTATAAATAATGAATTAGAAAATGTCAATACATGGTTAAAATTGAACAAGCTATCACTCAACACTTCAAAAACTAAAGCCATTCTTTTTCACATGCCACAAAAACAAATAACTCAATTGCCAAATATAAAAATAGACAATTATCCAATAGTGTTTGAAGACTCATTTAATTTTCTGGGCATAGTTTTAGACAAAAACTTAAGATGGACACCGCATATAGATCTAATTTCCAAAAAAATTTCTAAAATAAATGGCATATTAAACCGTATAAAAAATTTCCTCCCAACATACGTTCTAGTAATAATTTATAATACTTTAGTTTTGCCTTATTTAAATTATGGCACTTTTGTCTGGGGATGGAAAAATAGGTCGGATGACTTGCAGCACCGGCGGATCGCGTTGCTACAGCCGCGTCCTCAACTTTGCAGCGATCGCAAAGCTCCTCATAATATGACAAAATGCGATCCTTAATCTCCGCGGGTAACACTTTGGATTCCACAATTTCGCGCAGGTTGGCACTGGCCTCATTGAAATGCTGTATTTTGTCAAAACTAAAACCGGCCTTGTCCAGATATTCCTTTATTTCTTCATCCGCTCCCGTAAGGGACATAAAATTTTTATAGGCTTCCAATGAAAGCGCAAACCCCTGAGGAACCCGCAGTCCCTGCCCCCAGGTTGGCACACTTTTTACCGACTACATCATTCCAATCCTGGCTGATCTCCTCAAACCATGAAATCCATTTGGTAGGCATACGCGTATCCTTTCTTCCGAGTTTTCCTATTGGTCACGCATGGGGGTCACGGCATTTTATTATGACCGACTGCATGCAATAAACTATTTGAGGTTGTCACCCAGCCAAAAGATGATTGGACATTGAGAATCGTTGCCTCTTGTACAATGCTGGGGCCCATATGGCTGACGGCATCTGAAATTAGAATGGGGAAATAATCCAGGAAAAATGCATGCCTGATGGTCGATTCCACACATATATTTGTGGCGGTTCCGATAAAAATAAGATATCTAATGCCCAGCGTTCTTAAGGTGAGATCAAGATTGGTGCCGAAAAAGCCATCGTATCTTTGTTTCTTGATCGAGATGTCTCCGGGTTGGGGCTCAAGCTCGTCTATGATTTCAGCGCCCCACGTACCGTAAATATACACCTTTTCTTTTGACTCGGGATGCAGGTTTATGAAGTTCAATACTCTTGATTTCAGGGTTCCGGGGGAGTCCGGCGCGCCCTTATCGGAAAGGTCCGGGCTGTAACCCATCTGGAAATATATGATTTTGACTTCCTTTTGTCGAAGCGCGGTAATGAGTTTTTGGCAAGACCCAATAATTTTTTGGGTCGCGGAAATATCGTGACCCGCTAAATCGAGATAACCGCCGTTTCGCACAAAAGCATTTTGCATATCCACGACAATCAGCGCGGTTTTTGAAAGATCCAGCGTAATCGGTTCTGGTTCGGCCTCGATCGTCAGTCGTTCGCCCATATTAAAAATATCTACCTTTAAAGTCTCAGTGGATAAACACAATCCCTACCGATAAGGCCCTGGGGACTTCATCGGCGTTTACGCTTCGGTAAATCGGATAAATATCCCAGCCCACTTTGGTGACCAGGCCATAAACGTCCATTCCGACCGCCTCCATAGACGGCCGCGCCTTAAGCGGGTAAGGGCATTTGCCGCCGTCAAGCACGAGGCACCTTTCCTGTCCGCACAAGGCTTTTTTGCAACTGGCCTGACCGTAGCCCACCGCAAGATAATAGCCTCGTCCTAAAGCAAGCGTCTCGAGTCGACCGACGATTTCAAGCCCCATCTTGGACCATTTCGCGGATTGCTGCTTTTTAGTCCGATCGGCAAAGCACGCCACCGGATTCACATCAAGCGCAAATATTATGGCATGGCGATACCGGCTTACGGCTTTGTGCATAAGCTCTATGGATGGTGTATGCGGAGGGCAATGAATGCTCTTATCATAGTAAGGGCACAGGGGCACGGCGCATTTAAGTCTGACCCGCTCGTCGATCTGAACCCAGCTGGCGGGTATAATTTCGGCCATTGAGGCGCCGAATTCAACCGCTTTTTGCTTAAAATCTTCCAGATCCTGATGCAGCTGTTTATCCGGAATATCAAGAACGATTAATCTTGACGGTCCATTTTCATATTTTGACATTCCAGCAGCCCCTTTAAAAAGAATTCAGGCAATTTTCGTGTTCATGTTTACAAGTGGCCGCTCTGTATCCATTTTGGCAACCCACAAGCAATTACAGGTTTTGCATACTAGTTTATCAGGTGGCTTTGATTGCTAATGCTCCTTGGAAAAGAGCGTGCAATAAATTTAATTAAATTACTGAAACTAAAAAATATATTAAGAATTCACTGGTTAAATTTCAATTGAGGAAACAAGCGCTTTGGCGCTGAAATGGGTGTAACATCGTTTTATGTTGATGTTTCCAAATTGTCAACAGAAAAATCGTTTTTCATTCGGAGGGAATGTCGTCTCAATCTATAAAGCTTCGATAAGTGACTATCCTACAAGTGTTTCGAATGCCTGGATCATGGCTTGTGCAAATTCCGGGTCATTTATGTGAAAGGGAAGGATATGCAGCGGAATCGCTTGTCTGAGCTTCTTCTTAAAATTCTTTGCAAAGATCTCAGGGGTCAGAGGTTCATAGAAGGGGCCCCCCGGCCGATCAAAGGCTGAGAATCCTCCCAGTGGGATCAAGATGACCAGCGGACCGCTGGCCGCATTGCAGCGTTCGGCGAGTATGGCAGCCATTTCTTTTACTTCTTGAAGTTCTGTGCGTACCGCCGTGATGGCTTCATTGTGTCTATGATACGTTCGATTTGGAAAGCGTTTTTGGGCTAAATGGAAAGATCCCCCTCCTAAAAAATCCATGTTTCCAGGCACCATGATCGTTGGAATTCCTTTTTGCAAAGCGGCTGCCCCTCTACCCGGTCCGGCGTCGTATTCACCACCAAAACGATGGTCTCCAATTTCATTGAGGGATAGATCCACCACCGCATCGACTTTCCCCTGTCGAATAATTTCTTCCATCGCTGCTCCCCCTGAGCCTACCGTATGAAAAATGATCACCTCGTTGCCCTTTTCTTCCAGAAAGTTTCTGACGCTTGAGCAACACGCCTCTGTTGTGCCCAAATTGGACACGACAACAAGAGGCTTAACAGACGGACATATATCATTGGAAGCTTTCAGCATTCCGGCCATGGCCAGAGCGCCATTGTGCAAAATCAAGCTCGTGATTCGGTTGATTCCCGAAAGATCGCAAACCGAATGGAGCATAAGAATATCATGGGAGCCGACAAAAGGTCGTGTATCTCGGGACGCCATAGTTGAAATCATGAGTTTGGGAAATCCGATCGGAAAAGCCCGCATGACACCTGTTCCTAACGTGGTTCCCATGGAACCGCCGAGTCCGATGATTCCATGCATTTTATTTTGGCGGTGGAGTTTTTGCGCGCATATAATTGCCCCGTCTGTCATGACCTTTAGCGCCTCGCCCTCATGACCGATGTTTTGAACCTCGGCAAGGTCTTTTCCTCCGGCCCTGGCAACTTGCTCTCTAGTGATATCCACCGGAACTGAACTCTTATCTTTTATGCCGGCATCAAGAATTTTCACTGGAATTTGTTGCTTTTTTCTACCGCTCCGAAGGCAGCATCATTTATATGATGATCCACTTCTTCGATCTTAATTTGTTGATCGAGTTTTTCTTTCAAACATTGGGTGAAAAACTTGTTCATCGGCGGATCATACAAAGGGCCGCTTTCGCGATCCGCCTCAGACCATCCCTGTAAAGGTATTAAGATGTTTATGTTTGAAGCGTCTTTATTTAATTTTTCGGTTAGCTGATCGGCCAGCGTTCGCGTTTCGGCTTCATTCAGGCGAATGGCGGAGCGGAAATCATAAAAGAAAATCTTGCGATTTTTATATTCTTCCGGAATATTATGACGTGTGAATTCTAAAACCGCACAATCCAGCCCCCCAGGTACAACCAGACGGGGTATTGATTGTCCGGGGACCGGCTCAAACCTTTCAGGCCCGATATCGCCGCAATAGCCGTCCAGCAGATGATCGGCCAGTTCATGGGTGGCCAGATCCAGAATACCGTGAAAATATCCCTGAGCCGCCAGTTCCTCCATGGCCATA
>JARRRC010000370.1:0-3107 GCA_037381105.1 Desulfobacterales bacterium | reverse complement strand
GCTAAGTCATTGAAATGACCAAACACGCAGACATCAGAGTGAAACGGGAAAGTGAACCCCCTGAGCATGCGCATATCAAACGACGACCGAAAGCTCGACAATTATTTATTTGAGCCCTCGGGGAGTTTTTCTTCGAAATCCTTAAATGGAGCGGATCAGGCTTCGCTTTCAGCTCCGACCCGACAGGATGGATAATCTTTTCTTTAAATCGGATGCTGTTTGAGCGGCTTAGGAATCGTTAGAAAGAACAGGCGAAAGTCGAAATCGTATCTTTAAAAGAACTTTAAAATTCTGAACTCAATTTAGGTAAAAGGAAGTCATGCGATGATACTGAAAAGATGGTGTCTGGTTGCCTTCCCGCTCATGGCGGCAATACTGGTGATAACGGGTCCGGCTTTATCAGCAGAGTCATCCCGGACGTTTAGACAACAAAACGGGCTTCAAGTTTATAACCCGCCTGAGTGGTTTTTAAAGGGCTGCTTCATTGCCTGCGAAAAAAATCCAAGTTACGTTTTTGGACCGGTCCGGGATTTTGTCAGGGCGATTGGCGGAAAAACCACATGGTTGATCGAGGATATGGAGTTGGAACGCCTCAAGGCAGCCTTGGCTGAAGGAAAGAAAATCGAATATTCTCTTTTTCTTGAAACCGTCTCCTCGGATCGAACCCAATATTGGGTATTCGTGGTGCTGCCGTATGAAAGCGCACAGGCATGGTACGATGCGAAGCGTGCCTATCATGGAAGAAAAGCCGAAGCGTATTACGGAAAAACCCGAATTGAGCTTGAACGCGCGCTGAGCCGGGGGTTTAACATTAATGCTGAGCTTCGCTTTTGGATAGAGAATGGAGAGACCCGCCTGCAGACACCCGAGGATATCATCATGGGCAGATACAAATTCCAGCCGGTTTTCGACCTGGGTGCGGGGAGACGGCCGGACGCGGCCGCAAACACTGAGTAGCCCGGCACTCAAGGAGGTATGAATCATGTCTTTTAATGAAAATAAAAATGCTACACCCAATCGCCGCGATTTTTTAAAAAAAGCCGTGACCATCGGATTAGGGGCTGCGCTGGGGAGTACTACTTTCCGGCAGCCTCGCCGGGCTTCAGCCCAAATCACCCTTCCCAAGGCGCCGATGCCCCGCAGACCCTTCGGCCGTTCGGGCATCAATGTCTCCACACTTTCTTTGGGCGGGATGTTTGACATTTTGAACAATCGTTTAATGCTCGCTAAGGCGCTCGAATGGGGAATCGACTATTGGGACACCGCCGAAGGGTACGGCGGCGGCCGCAGCGAAGAAGGCATCGGTCGCTGGTTTTTGCGATATCCGGATACGCGAAAGCAAGTGTTTCTGGTGACCAAACTTTCACTGAGAAGAGGTACTGATTTTACGCCCCGGCTTGAAGCGTGTCTGAACCGTTTGCATACCGATTATATTGACTTGCTTTTCGTGCACGGCATCAGCAGTGTCGATGAGATGGACCCCGGTCTTAACTCCTGGTCCCAAGCCATGAAAAAGGCCGGCAAGTTGCGGTTGTTCGGATTTAGCACACATGCCAACATGGAAGACTGCCTTGAGGGAGCCGCCCGGCTGCCGTGGATAGACGGCATCATGTTCAGCTACAACTACCGCCTGATGCACGAGCCCCGCATGAAAGCGGCGGTTGAGGCCTGTTACAAAGCCGGCATCGGTCTCACGGCCATGAAGACCCAAGGCGGAGGGCCGGTCAAGAGCGATGCCGAGTCCGAGATAAAGCTGGCAGGCCGCTTTATGCAGAAAGGATTTACAGACCATCAGGCAAAACTAATGGCTGTTTGGGAGGATAAACGTATCGCCAGCATCTGCTCCCAGATGCCCAATCTCACCATTATGGCGGCCAACGCGGCGGCGGCAGTCGATCAAACCCGCCTTTCACAGTCCGATTATGCCTTGTTGGCTCAATACGACAGAGAAACCTACAGCGATTATTGTGCCGGATGCGGCCGGCTCTGTTCAGACGTACTTGATAAAAAGGTACCCATAAACGATATCATGCGCTGCCTTATGTACGTTCATTCTTATCAGGATTTAATGCTGGCGCGTTCCATTTTCGAAACCTTGCCGGACCGAACAAAAATGCTTTTGACTCAAATGGACTTCAAGGAGGCGGAACGGCTGTGCCCCCGAAACTTGCCGATCGGACGGATGATGCAAGAAGCGACGGATCTTTTGGCCTGACCGATACTTGATTTTAAATCTGGATCATCTCCTGATTAGTTGTTGTTCATTAGGGTAAAATAAGTAGGCCATCTTAAATTGAGCGGAAGTTATCGCAAAGGGTTCCAGGGGTCAAGGATTCGAGGGTTCGAGTGAAATACTATAGAATTACAAATATTTGCATCTTCGTACCATCTTCTCCAACTAAATTGGAGAAGCACTATAATTTTTTAATAAGTTCTTTGCATTCTCAGAAAACATAAAAGTCACTCAATCTAGCCAACCGGTAAGCCATATTGGCAATCCAGCGTAGAAAACAGGAAAAAAATGAGCAAATTAATTAAAGAAAAACCTGAAAAAGGAAGGCTCCACATCGATACCCCATTGATGGGCGAGTCTCTGGTCAGCAAAACACTGCTCAAGAAGACGGAAGCAACGGAATATTTCCGTATGCATCCGGATATCAATGTAATTAAGATCGGCGGGCAAAGCATAATGGACCGTGGGGCAAAAGCGCTGCTCCCTATTCTTGAAGTCCTTATAGAGGCCAAAGATAAATATAAAATATTGTTGATGACAGGCGGAGGCACTCGAGCAAGACACGTTTATAATATTGGCGTAGACCTGGGTATGCCTACCGGCGTGCTGTCTAAATTGGGGGATAAAGTTTCCTGGCAAAACGCAGAGATACTGTCGGTTCTGCTGGCAAAACATGGGGGGGTAAAAATAGGCCACGGAGATAATCTGGAGCAGCTGACCATGTTTTGCCGACTGGGCTATATGCCCATCACCTATGGAATACCACCATACGGTTTCTTTGAACATCCGGCTGAGCAGGGATCCATTCCTCCCCACCGCACGGATTGCGGCGCTTTTCTGCTGGCGGAAAACATAGGGGCTCGATCGCTGATAT
>JARRRC010000369.1:0-3110 GCA_037381105.1 Desulfobacterales bacterium | reverse complement strand
TCGGCTGTAAGATAAAGGCGATCTCTATTTATGGATGAACACTAGGTAATAAATTGTCAGCGTCTACAATCAGGAGCGTTAAAATGGATTATATCAAAATACGATTCACCAAAGATTTCGATCAAATCGGTTCCAAGTTCGAAAAAACTTTCGAAGATCTCTTTAGATCGATAAACCCGATGTTTACGATTGCCGAACGGCGCTGGAAGCCCCAAATGGATATTTATGAAACCCCTGACGAAATTATCATCATGGGTGAGATCGCCGGAGTTAACAAAGAGGACTTGGAGCTTGAAATCAGCAGTAAGGCTTTAAGAATTCAAGGACACCGCACCCAAATACCTCGAATAGATAACGCAACATACCGACTGGCGGAAATTCAATATGGCAAATTTGAGCGTATCCTATATCTTCCCGCGCCCATTGATCCCGAAGTCGTTTCAGCGTCATACTCGAACGGTTTTCTCCAGGTACGGCTTGCAAAGCTCGAACTGGACAAAACGTACCAAGTGCCAATTACAGAAAAATAGATATTGACGGATTGATTTTAGCAACGATTGAAAAGTATTTATTACATCGACCGTAATTGTTGATCCCGACTCATAGATCCGAATCTAATTTGATGCAGATAAACTGGAGGTTTTCATGACTGAACATCAACCATCATCTGAAATGACAGCGGAAAATATTCCGGAAATTCTTCCGATCCTGCCGTTGTTCGACGCCGCCCTTTATCCTAAAATGGTGCTGCCCCTTGTCGTTATGCAGCCGGAGTCGATTCAACTGGTAGATAAGGCCATGTCCGAAAATCGGCTCATCGGGCTTGTTGTTGCGAAAAAACCGGTGGAGGGAAATGTAGACATGCGGAAGCATCTGAATAGGATTGGGACCGTTGCGCTGATCCTAAAGATGGCGAAAACAGAAGACAACAAGTTACAATTGCTGGCCCAGGGGTTGGGGAGATTCAAAATCAAGGAATTCACGCAAGTCAAACCATATCTCAAAGCCAGCGTCGAACATATTAAAGAAATTGAAACAAAGGATAAAGAGGTTACGGCGTTGATGTCCAATATGGTCGGTCAGTTCTCTAGGGTGGCCGAGCTTTCTCCGGGGTTGCCCCAGGAAATCGTGGTCATGGCCAAATCAATACAGGATCCCGGAATATTGGCCGATATGATTTCATCCACTATCAACTCCACCATTGATGAAAAGCAGCGGATACTTGAAATCCTTGATGTCAAAAAACGGTTAAAGGAAGTGACGCGGCTGTTGAACTATCAATTGGAAATTCTCGAATTGGGGAATAAGATTCAATCCCAGGTCAAAGGGGATATGGATAAAAGGCAGCGGGAATACTATCTCCGTGAGCAGCTCAAAGCAATTAAAGAAGAGCTGGGTGAAAAAGATGAAGCAACTGTTGAAATTGAAGACTACAAAGCAAAAATCGAGGAAAAAAATCTTCCGGAAGAGGCTCGAAAGGAAGCCGAGCGGGAACTCAACCGCCTTTCCCGAATGCATCCGTCTTCAGCCGAATATACGGTGGCCCTTACATATCTGGACTGGGTGACGGCGCTCCCCTGGCATGACAGCACAGAAGATACCTTGGACATCAAAAAGGCCAGGAAAGTATTGGACCATGATCACTTCGGACTCGACAAGGTCAAACAACGAATTCTGGAATATCTTGCGGTGCGCAAGCTAAAACCGGAGTCGAAAGGGCCCATCCTGTGTTTTGTCGGCCCTCCGGGCACGGGGAAAACATCCCTCGGTCGTTCCATCGCCAATGCCTTGGGGCGAAAATTTTTTCGAATATCGCTGGGCGGCGTAAGAGATGAGGCCGAAATAAGGGGGCATCGGCGGACTTATGTCGGGGCCCTTCCCGGCCGAATTATTCAAGGGATTCGACGATCCGGCTCAAACAATCCGGTGTTTATGCTGGACGAGATCGATAAGGTCGGCACCGATTTTCGAGGAGATCCATCGTCCGCTTTGTTGGAAGTTCTTGATCCGGAGCAAAATTTTTCATTTTCCGATCATTATCTGGACGTACCTTTTGATTTGTCAAAGGTCATGTTCATCACTACCGGCAATATACTTGACACCATTCCTCCGGCGCTGCTGGACCGGATGGAAGTGTTGAAGCTTCTCGGATACACCCAGGAAGAAAAGCTTAAAATTGCCAATCGTTATCTTATTCCTCGCCAACGCGACGCCCACGGACTTAAAGCCGGCCAAATCAAATTTACAAAGGGCGCTATCAAGCATATTATTTCCGGATATACCCGTGAGTCCGGTTTGAGAAATCTCGAACGGGAAATTGCAAATATTTGCCGTGGCGTTGCAGCCGGTATCGCTGAGAAGAAAATAAAGTCGGTGACGATTAATATTAAAAATATCTCCAATTACCTGGGTCCGGTAAGGGTAACACATGAAGCTAAAGCCAGAACTTCAATCCCCGGAGTCGCCACAGGTCTTGCATGGACGCAAACAGGGGGTGAACTCCTTTTTGTAGAAGCCACTTCCATGAGAGGGAGCAAGGGCCTGACCTTGACCGGCCAGCTGGGAGATGTCATGAAAGAATCTGCAACCGCGGCATTGAGTTTTATTCGGACCAATGCCGTTTCCCTCGGGATTCCCGATGACTATTTCGAAAAACACGACATTCATATTCACGTCCCTGCGGGCGCTATTCCAAAGGACGGTCCATCCGCCGGCGTTACCATGCTGACCGCCCTGGCGTCGCTGCTGACCAATAAAACCATTAAGAAAGATGTGGCGATGACCGGGGAAATCACCTTGAGAGGACAGGTCCTGCCGGTCGGCGGCATAAAGGAAAATGTGTTGGCCGCGCACCGTGCAGGAATAAAAACCATCATCCTTCCAAAACTGAACGAAAAAGACCTGGATGATATCCCCAAAGAGATTCAAAGGAAGATTGATTTTAAACCTGTGGAAAGAATGCAGGATGTTTTAAAGATCGCATTTGAAAAAAAGTAATGATCATTTATTTCTTAAAAAGACATTGCCGGACGGTTTATCGATTGTTTGTCATTTGCAGTATTTCAGGATTTCTTCTTTACGGATGTGCTACGGTAGAATCTCCCCCGACC
>JARRRC010000368.1:0-3119 GCA_037381105.1 Desulfobacterales bacterium | reverse complement strand
CAAGTGATCGTGGATTTGGAAAAGGGTTTTCTTTTCGATGCCGCGTCGATTCTGGTTCAAGCGGTTCAGTGAATGAGCGATTTCTCTGGCTTTTTTGATATTCTTTGATGTCAGAAGTTCAACGGCGGCCGAAGCATGGTCCATCCTGCCTGCTGCGTTTAGTCTGGGAGCCATGTAAAAGACGATATCATCGGTGTCAATGATATGTTTGGCGGTTCCGCAGGCCTCTATCAAGGCATTCAAACCGCGTCGGCGCGTAGAGCGGATCATTTTTATTCCCGTTTGGGTCAGTATCCGGTTTTCATGGGTTAATGGAACCATATCGGCCAGTGTTCCGAGGGCGACAAGATCCAGATCGTTTTTCAGATTCGGTTCTTTCAAATTTCGCCAAAAATTAGCATCCCGAAGCCTTTTCCGAAGACAGATCAGCAGATAAAAGGCAACGCCGACACCGGCAAGATCACAAAAACCGGATGGAGCGCCATCACGTTTGGGATTTACCACTGCAGCAGCAGGGGGTATCGTATCGGGTACCATGTGATGGTCGGTAATAATGATATCGATGCCCGCGTTTTTTGCCGCTGCAACCGCATCGTGACTGTCGGATCCACAGTCCACGGTAATAACGAGATTGATTCCCCTGGCCAGCGCAACATCCGAAATGTGGTGTTTTTTCAGACCGAAACCTTCCGAGATCCTATGGGGAATATAATAGGAGACATGGGCGTTGACTTTACGAAAAAATTCCAAAAGGAGGGTGGTTGCGGTAATGCCGTCAACATCGTAATCGCCAAAGATCAAAATTTTCTCTTTTCTCATGATGGCTGCAAAAATTCGATCGACGGCGACATCCATATCTTTTATGGAAAAGGGGGGGCTTAGATGATGAAGGTTTGTGTTGAGAAAGTTTATCGCATGCTCTGCGGAGAAAATATTGCGATTAACCAGGATTGAGGCGATGGCGGGATGGCACTTGAAATCTTGGCAAAGGTTTTCAACCCGTTGATTATCCGGCGAAAGTATGTGCCATTCTTTTTTCATTAAAATTTATTGATCAATTCAAGCCTGTGATGTTTTATCGGTGATAAAAATAATTAAACCCATAATGAAACATTTGTAAATAAGCGTCATATACTGAGAGACGTGTCCGATGTCAACTCGCAACTTGACGGGATGTTGCCAAACGAAAAATGATTTGGTCAACATCCCGTCAAGTTGCAAACCCATATTTTTATGTGGATTGAAAGGTCGGAGCATCGTATTCCTCAAGAACCTGTTCCCGGAATGATTTTAAAATTTCTTTTGTTGTAATAAAAACGTTGAAAAATTTTTTAAAACACGCTTTACATTTTCCAGCCATGACTTATTGTCTGACCCAAGCACTGATCATTAAACCATATCCAGGAGTGACAATGGCAAACAAAGTGAATATTCCCGATGAACTTATTGGAACGTATCAGCGATTACTGTTTCAAATCCCTGAAAAACTAAGAAATGACAGCCATACCCAACAAATCACTCAACTCTATTTAAAACTGGGGGGTGAAAAACTGGCAAGACAATATATCGAGATCGTTAAAATGAATATTCGTGAAGAAGAGCGGCTAAATAAAGTTGAATCGGAAGATCAGGAAGATTCCGATGAGGAGGACGAGTTTTCTGATTATGACTCATAGGTGCCTGGCAATCAATTCACTGATCCAAAGGCTGCAAGCCTCCACTCATATGCTGTTTTTTAAAAAAGGAGATATCCCCAAATAAATGCCGAACAGAATCATAAATATTGCACATACCATCAGAATTGCGTAATAGACTTTTCGATTCATGCGCCTTAAACCAAAAAATGCCAGTATTGATACAAGCAGATACCACATCAGATCTCCTGCTTCATGCCCGAGGAAAAAAGATAGAAGCTTCGGCCAGCTACGGAAAGAAATATTAAATTGAACCATAAAGGCGAATCCTATTGTGGCCCACCAGACCCACCAGTAGGGATTTGACATGGAAACCATAGCCCCTCCGACAATAGGATTTTTAAGACCTTTATTTTTAAACAGTTCGGGATTTTTGTGGGATTCGTTTTGAGAATTCAAAAAAGGGGTTGAAATATTTCCATTGAAGATATCCCGAATAATGGAAGCGCCAAACAACAAAAGTATAAGACCTCCTGAAATGCCGATGATCCGCACAACCGCCGTGTTTTTCAACAAAAACGAAAAACCGAACAGCAAAAAAATGATAATGGCCATTTCAATGACCGCATGGCCGATGATAATCCACAATCCCATCAAATAACCGTATCTGCTTGTCTTGACCGACTGGATAATGGTATAAGTCAGTAAGGGGCCGGGGGACATGGCACCGGTTAATGCGACCAGGAATGAAAAGGAAAAAATCAACCAGAAATCGGAAAAAAATGAAATCAATTCGTTGAACATGTTTCAAAAAGTTCGACATCACCCGAAATTATTGGAGGTTTTTCATGCAAGATACTGAAAATACAGATTTTAAAATTCCAAATGATCTAAAAAAATGTGTTGAATTTCACGGCCATCTTTGTCCGGGACTTGTATATGGATACCTTGTTGCCAAAGCGGCAATGAATCTTCTTGAACTCAAACGCTCAAAGGATGAAGAGGTCGTCGCCATCAGTGAAAATGATTCATGTGCGGTTGACGCACTGCAAGTTCTTCTGGGGACTTCCATTGGTAAAGGAAACCTCATTTTAAAGGATTACGGAAAAAATGTCTATACCGTTCTGAATCGAAAAAGCAAAACGGCTTACCGGTTTTCACGAAAAACAACGTATCGATACGAAGGTCAACCCACAGATGAATTTGTTCGGCTTGATGCCGCCATCTCTTCAGGCGCGGCAACTGAAAAGGAAAAACACCGTCACAAAATGCTGAAGTCGGCAGATCTTCTCCGAAAACCATTTGACGA
Organism: Desulfobacterales bacterium; assembly: GCA_037381105.1. Classification (GTDB taxonomy): domain Bacteria; phylum Desulfobacterota; class Desulfobacteria; order Desulfobacterales; family UBA11574; genus UBA11574. Next base: position 176 of record JARRRC010000368.1, on the reverse strand, counting down.
TGTCTTTTCCACGCAGCAAACCGATTGTGTGATGCCGCCTTATGCGCCCCTGGCGCGCTCCGTGGCCTGTGCAAAATGCGGAGAAATGACCATGCTGACGAAAATGATCGAAGCAGGAGACGGCAAGCACCTGTGCATTCCGTGTGCTTCTTGATTTTGTTTTTAGTGAATTTTCA
>JARRRC010000367.1:0-4600 GCA_037381105.1 Desulfobacterales bacterium | reverse complement strand
TGATATTTAATGCACTATCAAATCTTTACCGAATTTTCAATTTATATTTAAAGCACGAATAAATAAGGACTGTTGAAAAACAAGACTTCGATGTGGAATAATCCAACATTCACTTTAACGCTTTATAATAATACAGAAAAAGTTTAAAAAAAGAACCAATTTTATGCTTTTGTTAGGGTGCCATGTAGAATTATCCTACAAATTGTGTTGAAACGCCAAACCCGCCGGTGTAACCTTGCTTTATCATAAATAATGTATAAATATAATATGTTATATCATTATTCGCAAATTTTTTCTTATAATGGCACGTCCTTTGCTCTACATATCCTTAAAAGAGAAATAAAGAATTAAAAAACCATTATAATCAAGGAGCAAGACAAATGGGAGAAAAAATTAAAAAAGACCAGAGAAGTCGTTTGGGGTACGGATCATCCTACAGAAAAGGCGGTAAAGCGGATCTTGGCAAAAAAGGCGAAATTGACGCAGTATTGGGGGGTCAGGTGTGGATGATAAAACCGGATAAAGATGCCAAAGCAACAAATCCCTGCCTTTGGATGCAGGCGGGTGTTGTAAAACACAAAGACTGCAACAACTACTATGATTGTACGTCATGCAAATACGATTTCGGTATGAAAAAACAGGTGGAAAAAGGTAAACACATGAGCTGGCAGGATGCCATGAGAAGAAGGCCGGACTTGGACAGAATCTGCCGGCACAGTCTTACACATCGTATTCGAGAAAGGGTGTGTGCTTACGATTATCAGTGCGGCACTTGTGACTTTGACCAGTTTTTCGAGGATGTCATGAGTCCTAGAACAAAAAGCCTGCCTTTTGAAATGGAGCATGTGAAGGGCTTCGAGGTTCCCATCGGATACTATTTTCATAACGGCCATACCTGGGCTCGAATCGAGAGCGGCGGTTACATTCGAATCGGTCTGGATGATTTTTCTCTCAAGCTTCTGGGGCAAGCCGATGCTTTCGACCTTCCCCTAATGGGCAAGGAGCTGGATATGAACAAGACCGGCTGGGGGCTTCGCCGGAAAGATAATCAGGCCGATGTTCTTTCTCCCGTGGACGGAGTGATTGCAGAAGTGAATCCCAAAATAAGAGAAAATCCGGTACTCGCCAACCGGGAGCCTTACGGCGAAGGGTGGCTTTTCATGGTCCGCACGCCGGATATCAAAAAGGCCGCTAAAATGCTGATGACCGATACGCAAGGGTTGGAATGGATCAACGGCGAAGTCGGTAAATTGGAACGCATGATCGAAGACGTCTCCGGTCCGTTGGCCGCCGACGGCGGTTTCTTGCAAGAGGATATTTTCGGCAATATCCCGAATCTCGGATGGAAAAATTTAACCAGAACCTTTCTTAAAACCTGATGTCAGTATCTCCAAATGGTTGGGTGGCAAGCGATCGAGCCTTGAAAACGATTACCACTCAACCGGTGGGGATCTGTTGATAATAAGGAAATATAATCATTGCTTGTGGATGCAGGCCGGTGTGGTTTTCCGCAAATTTTGCCATAACGATTATGATTGCACAATATGCCGCTTCGACAGGAGCATGCGGCAGGCGGCACTTTCCAACAAAAAACTAAGAGAAGAAGGAATAACCCCAAAAGGGAAAAAGAGTAAGATTGTATCCTGGAAAGACCGATTGAAAGAGCTGCCCGCAAACCGGCGCCCATGCCTTCACCATATGAAAGGCCGTATTGATTTCAGGGCTTGCGCCCATGAATACCGGTGTGGGAATTGTGAGTTCGATCAATATTTCCAGGATCAATTTGCAGTTCACGCCTTTGTCAGGCCGGTAGATTTTCTGGATATTGAAGGATTCAAAATTCCACAAGGATACTATCTCCACCAGGGGCATTGCTGGGCGAAGCTGGAGGAAGGTTCTGAAGTGAGATTGGGCATGGATGACTTCGCCCTGCGTCTTTTGGGACCTTTAAATCAGATTAAAGCTCCTTTGATGGGCAAGGAGATCCGGCAGGACCGTTCGGATATCTTGATAAACCGGGACAAATTCCAAGCAAAGGTGCTTTCACCGGTGAGCGGCGTCGTAACGGCGGTAAATTCCAGACTGAGGGAACAAGGAAGTCTGGCCAATGATGATCCTTATTCAGAAGGCTGGATCTTAAGAATTCATGCCCATAACCTTCGTCAGGAACTCAAGCACCTAATGATCGGAGATGAAACCGAAATGTTTTATTCACAAGAAGTCGGTCGTCTTCATCAGGTGATAGAGGATGCGATCGGTCCCCTTGCGGCCGACGGCGGACAGTTTCACCATGATATCTTCGGGAATCTTCCCCAGCTGGAGTGGGAAGGTTTAACCAAACTTTTTCTGCGCACCTGAAATCGCGCAAATTGAATATTTTATGAAAAAATCTATGTGCTGCATAAGTTTTTAAAACCTATCTCAAAAACAATTTAAGAGCCCATGGCGGCGTTATGAACCGGTTCAAAAGCATCATCTCTCCAAATTTTTTAACTCGTCTTCCAAAAGAATCTTGCAGTATCGACAGAGTTGATCGGATTTCCGGTCTACATCCCAGATACTGCGGCAATAATGCATGATGCAGGATTTATCCCGGCAGTGGCGGAGGTTAAAGGTATGCCCCAGTTCATGAAGGGCTTCTTTGACAAGGCGTTTTTCAAATTTTTCCGGGATATTGACCGGAGAAAGCCCTTCTTTTAACCGAAATGTCGATACAATGCATGCTTTTCCGGCCAGTTGGGCTTCCCCGTAAACATGGGTCAAAATCGGAATAAAAAGGTCTACATTGGTAATTGCGATGACCTTGACGGCCTGAGATGGCAGTGTGCCCGCCAGTTTTTCCAAAATGGCCGTGGAATAATATTGGTTTCGGTTCGGATCAAAGGCAAAGTTCACATCCTGAAGCAGTGACCTTATTTCTATATGAAAACCAAACAATCGATGGATTTCGCGGCCAATGGATACATATATGTCGGAATCATTATTGTCGACAGGAGAGACAATAATGGTCTGCAGACCCGCAGCGGGACGGCTTATGACCTGTTTTGGAAGGGGTTTTTCAGGCTTTCCTCTTTTGTCGTATTCAGGCATTAAAATTTATAGCTATCGAATCCGTTCAAGCCGGTTTACTGAGTCGATAATGCTTGATTTTGTTATATAAAGTGGAACGGTCAATTCCTAGGATTTTGGCACTTTTTGAAATATTCCAAGCATTTTCCTCCAGTATCCGGATGATGTGGGCTTTCTCAATTTCTTGGAGGGAATTGTCTAACGGCGAAATACGGCAATCCGGTCTAAAAATTGGCAAATCTTCGGGTTGGATGTAACGACTCTTGCTGACCACCACCGCCCGCTCAATGGCATTTTCGAGTTCTCTAACGTTTCCCGGCCATTCATAGAGCATCAATTCGTCCATGGCGTCCCGGCTGATGCGGTCAATGGGCTTGTTGGTCTCCTGGGTAAAACGGCGAAGAAAATGTTCGGCCAGAAGCGGAATGTCTTCTTTTCGTTCCCGTAAGGGAGGAATCTCAAAAGAGATCACATTCAGACGGTAGTAAAGGTCTTCACGAAAAATTCCCTCTTTGACGGCATCTTCGAGATTTCTATTGGTGGCGGCGATCACGCGAAAATCCGATTTCAGAGGCTGAGTTCCCCCCACCCGGTAAAATACGCGATCTTCAAGTACCCGCAAAAGATCGATCTGCATTCTCATACTGATCTCTCCGATCTCATCCAGAAAGAGGGTGCCGCCGTGGGATATTTCCAGACGCCCCTTTTTGGTTTCTTTGGCGTCGGTAAATGCGCCTTTTTGATGACCGAAAAGTTCGCTTTCCATGAGATGTTCGGGTATGGCACCGCAGTTGACAACCACAAACGGACCTTCACAGCGGGCGCTGTTGCTATGGATGGCCTTGGCGGCAAGTTCTTTGCCGGTTCCGGTCTCACCGGTTATCAAAACCGTTGAATTCCTGGGGGAAACGTCCATAATAAGATCGAATATTTCCTGCATGGGCCGGGACTGGCCGATCATACTCTCAAAACGGGTTCGATCTTTGAACTGGGTTTTTAGATAGATGTTTTCTCGAAGCTGGGCCTGATCTTTAAGAATTTTTTCGATGATAATCCCCAATTCATCCGGGTCAAAGGGTTTAAGGAGGTAATCGTAGGCCCCGTTTTTCATCGCCTCGATGGCCGTTGCAATGGAACCATAGGCGGTGATCATGACCACCGCCACATCAGGATCACTTTCTTTGACACGTTTTAAAACATCCAGCCCGCTGATTCCTTCCATCTTGATATCAACCAGCAGAATATCATACCGGGTTTCCTTTAGCTTTTTTAAAGCGTCTTCGCCGCTGGCTGACGTATCAATATAATGACCATCCCGTTCAAGCCATCCGGCCAAAGATTCACGCATGATCGGTTCATCGTCAACAATCAGAATCTTGGTGTAGAGCATGGATACCTCCGGGCTGTTCTACTTAAATTGATTTATGTTTCAAGGGAATTTCTATGATGAAGGTGGCGCCCTTTCCTGTATCGGATAGAACACTGATGGAGCCGCCGTGTTCCTGAATGATGCCGTAGGCGACTGAGAGTC
>JARRRC010000366.1:2515-8067 GCA_037381105.1 Desulfobacterales bacterium | reverse complement strand
CTCTTGATTCCTCAACAATGATTCGATTCCCGATCCTTTCCCTCCAGAGCATCATCAAGTCTTCCGGAACACGCATAAAAACGGTCGGTGGTTTAAAATATCGGTCAAAACACGTGTTCCAGTCAATTTCCGACCATAAGCCCATGGGCGCCCAAAAAACCTCATTTGGAATTGTCTGTTTTATCCAGACCAACTGATCCGACCACGCCCAATGAAGGCCATACACATCAGCCCATCCCCAAAGGTTAACAAAGCTATAATCGGATGCTTTTTGAGGGCACTGAGAAAAATATCTCAAGTAGTTGTTTTGTTTGTCCAAACTGACGGGCTCAAAATTCAAGGGCATTCCAAAACCTCACAATTTTAAATGGTGTAACACTTTACTATTTTAAAAAATGTTAGGGAAACAGTGAAACGAACCAATTTGTGTTTGACCTTCGATGTTTACAATTTATAAATATAAATCAAATGCAGTTTAAATTCAATCCCCTCATAATATGATTTTTACTTTTGGGAAATGATCAATGAAAAAACATCTTGTGCTGGTTGGCGGTGGTCATGCACATATGACGACCCTGTCGAATCTGCGTGTATTCATTAAAAAAGGTCATAAGGTTACGGTTATTGGTCCCTCGCCTTATCATTATTACTCCGGAATGGGGCCGGGTTTGCTGGGGAAAATATATGCGCCTGAAGATATTCGGTTTGCAACACAACATATTGTCGAAAGACAAGGGGGAATGTTTGTCCTTGGATATGTTTAGAGAAGGCAATACGAATATTTTTTCGGTCAAACCGATAGAGCGGCTTATGGATGCCCAGGCGCGTATTTTAAAACTCGCCGGACATAAGAAAATTCATGTCGGTATCATCGGCGGCGGACCGTCTGCAGCTGAAATCGCCGGAAACGTATGGCGGTTGACACGGGGTCATGACGAAAATGCCCCCGTGATCCGTATTTTTTCAGGGGAAAAATTTATGTCGCGCTTTTCAAATGCTATTCGTAAAAAGGTTGCTGCATCACTGAAACAACGCGGCATTGATATTCTGGAGCACAGTTATGTCAAGGATATTCGAGCCGGTCGGATTTCTCTTGAAAACGGGCAATATTATGATGCGGATATTATTTTTCTTGCCGTCGGCGTAAAACCCTCCGACATATTTACAAAATCCCGTTTGCCAACAGGTCCGGACGGCGGTCTTCTGGTCAATCAATATCTGCAGAGCACGGTGTATCCGGAAATTTTTGGCGGCGGAGACTGCATCTACTTTCAGGACCAGCCGTTGGATAAGGTGGGGGTTTATGCGGTTCGTCAAAATATGATACTTTATCAAAATCTCATGGCCTCAATGGAGGGGACGCCCCTAAAATCCTTTGATCCCGGCGGAGACTATCTTTTGATATTCAACATGGGTGACGGTACCGGGGTTTTGGGTAAAAAGGGAATCGTGTTTGGCGGGAAACTCGCTTTTAAGATTAAAGACTATATTGACAGAAGATTTATGAACCGGTTTCAAAAAATAGAACCCTGATTGATCATAAATTAAAAAAGCGAACAATTTTCAAGCAGCTAAACGTTAACGATAATACTCGTGAAATTTGTCAACATCTTTGCTATTGCCGTGGCACTGGCCATGGACGCTTTTGCGGTGTCGATTGCCACCGGAGTCAATCTAAAAAAAGTCAGTTTTCGACAGATGTTTCGTTTGTCATGGCATTTTGGACTGTTCCAAGCGCTGATGCCGATCATCGGTTGGAGTGCCGGCGCATCGGTTCGCTTTTACATCGAACGTTATGCCCACTGGGTGGCTTTCGCATTACTGACGATTGTCGGGATCCACATGATTAAAGAAGCATTCAAACATGATCGGCATAAAAGACCCAAAAGGGACCAAACCAGAGGATGGACGCTGGTGGCGCTTTCAGTTGCAACCAGCATTGATGCATTGGCGGTGGGGTTTTCCATATCACTTTTGAGTGTTTCCATATGGACGCCGGCGCTGATCATCGGGATCGTTGCGGGCCTATTTTCGATTCTGGGTCTTCACATGGGTGAGCGCATCGGATCCGCAGAGCGGTTGAGTCTTTATGCCGAAACCATCGGCGGGGTGGTGTTGATTGCCATCGGATTGAATATCTTATATGAACATGGCGTGTTGAGCGCTTTTTTAAAATAAGAGAAAACAATATGGGGAAGCCACAACTTAATCCTCTGCGATGATCCAAACATTTTTAAGATGATCCGGTTGGAATTCTTCTATGATTTTACCTTTTTCTACAAAAGACGCCATATGATGGTATGCATTTTCATAAACAGCCATTACGGATTCGAATTTTTGAAAAATCGGGTCTTCCGGATCCAGCGATTCTTTGGACCTGTCCAATAATGCCCTTCCTTCCTCTAAATGATTCCCGATTTCTTCGAGCATTTTCTTTCGTTTTTCGTGTGTTTTCCGCTCTTTGGCGATAATCGGTAAAAGTCTTTGAACGGAGAATTCGACCAGCGCGTCCCTGGGGGCGTTAAAATTTTTTGATACTTTCTCTAAAGACAAAAGAGATCTTCTGCTGATCACAAAAGTTTTTTGGACGCGACCTTGTCCTTGTTTATCCAATTTGATGTTTTGAATTTCACGGGCGATGGATCTTAGGGTTCGGGCGTCTTCAACCAAATGATCAAAAAGAGATTTCTGCTTGATCCCCAGATGAGCTGCGACAATGCTGATGGCTTCGATACATCCTTCAGATAGCTTAAAAGTTGCACGAACGGATTGTCTGCCTCTTAAGTCTGAAGTGAATGTCAGTGACGTTTCATTCGTATATCCATTTTTTTCATCCTGTTTCATTTCTTTCTCCTCAACAAATGAGTTTATATGGCCATTACTTTATTTAATATATTTTTAAAAATAATGCAACCAATTTTATTAGATATTATATTGACAATAGGCAATTCATTTTTACTTTATCATCGGCATTAAAAAGACAGAGAAGCCAACAGCGAAACAAACCTGCTAAAAAAAGAACTAATTACGTATCAGGTGACGTCTCTGGTGGTGGATGAAATTCCCTCTAAATCCTGCCGGTGATGCCAATATTAAGTGATGCAAACATTATTAACATTATAATTCATAAAAAGTAATGAAACTATATTGACATAACAATATTTATTCTTATTATATGGTCATAAAACAAATCAAATCGTATTAAGGAGGTCGTATTATGGAACTTATAAGATGGAACCCAATGAGAGACATGTTCGGCTTACGTCATCAGATGAATCATTTACTCGACGACGTTTTCAGACCGATTGCCCGGGACGACGACAGACTGTCCTTGTGGGATTGGAATCCGAATGTGGATGTTTATGACAATGATGAAAATATTGTTATAAAAGCTTAACTGCCCGGGATTGATAAAAAGGACATCAACATTGACGTAAAGAACGGTGTACTTACCCTGAAAGGCGAACGAACATATGACAACGAGGTTAAAGAAGATAAATATTATCGCAGAGAAAGAGCATTTGGGAAATTTGAAAGGGCCTTTCGGCTCCCGGTTGATGTTGATCCTGCAAAAATAAGCGCGGATTACAAAGACGGTGTTTTAAAAATCGACATTCCAAAACCGGAAGGTCAAAAACCGAAGCAAATTACGGTCCATTAATCGCAACTGAAATCCAGACCCAAGAAAAACTCGGGGCGGCTCATCAATAGACCGCCCCGAAATTTATAAAACTCAATGAGGTGATACGAGGAGAAAGATTGATCGGACAGATGGCCAAAAGGCAGGCCATAACCAATCCCGAAAATACGGTATTCGGCATCAAACGACTTATGGGCCGCAAATATGATTCAACAGAAGTGCAAAAGGACATAAACATACTCCCTTACAAAATTGATAAAGCAGCCAACGGGGACGTACGGGTCAATCTTAAGGGAAAACATTACAGCCCGGCAGAAATTTCTTCGTATATTTTAGGCTACATCAAGAAATCGGCCGAAGAATATTTGGGAGAAAAGGTGACCGATGCGGTGATTACGGTGCCCGCTTATTTTAGTGACAGCCAGAGGCAGGCCACAAAAGATGCCGGAAAAATTGCGGGTCTCAATGTATTAAGAATCATTAATGAACCGACAGCCGCATCTCTTGCCTATGGATTGGACAAAAAGAAAGAAGAAAAGATAGCGGTATTCGATTTGGGCGGTGGAACGTTTGATATATCCATCCTTGAAGTCGGAGACGGTGTCTTTGAGGTTAAAGCGACCAATGGGGATACCCATTTGGGGGGCGAAGATTTTGATCTCCGCCTGGTTGACTATTTGGCTGACGAGTTTAAAAAGGATCAGGGGATTGATTTAAGAAAAGACACCATGGCTTTACAGCGGTTGAAGGAGGCGGCGGAAAAGGCCAAGATGGAATTGTCAGCCTCCTTGGAGACGGATGTGAATTTACCGTTCATCACCGCCGACGCCAACGGCCCAAAACACCTGAATATTAGAATCACCCGGGCCAAACTTGAGGCGCTGGTCAGTGATTTGCTGGACAAATTGGAAGGCCCTTGCAAAACGGCGATCAGCGATGCGGGCATAACGGCAGGAAAGGTTGATGAAGTGATTCTCGTGGGAGGAATGACCCGTATGCCGGCGGTTCAGGATCGCGTTAAGAAAATATTCGGTAACGACCCCGGAAAAGGGGTAAATCCAGACGAAGTCGTTGCCATGGGTGCGGCGATTCAGGGAGCTGTATTAAAAGGCGATGTTAAGGATGTGCTTCTCCTTGATGTGACACCTTTGTCTTTGGGTATCGAAACGCTGGGCGGCGTGATGACAAAACTCATCGAAAAAAATACCACCATTCCGGCGAAAAAGAGCGAGATTTTTTCGACAGCCGAAGATAATCAACCGGCGGTTTCCATTCATGTGCTTCAGGGAGAGCGGGAGGTGGCTTCAGGAAACAAGACTCTGGGACGTTTCGAATTAACGGGTATTCCGCCGGCTCCCCGAGGAATGCCGCAGATTGAGGTAACTTTTGATATCGATGCCAATGGCATCGTGGATGTTTCGGCCAAGGATATGGCCACAGGCAAGCATCAGTCCATTCGGATTACCGCTTCCTCGGGACTGAGCCAGGAAGAGATCGATGGTTTGGTAAAAGATGCCGAACTTCATGCCGAATCAGATCGAAATAAAAAGAATCTTGTGGATGCTCGAAATGCCGCCGATGCGCTGATATATACCACCGAAAAATCAATGATTGAATTTAAAGATAAAATCTCCGACGGCGTCCGAACCGAGATCGAAGATGCGGTGAAAAATTTGAAACAAGCAATGGACGGTGAAGATATTTCTGAAATCCGGCGGTTGACCGAAGTGCTGACGCAGGCTTCTCATAAAATGGCATCCGCCATGTACCAGCAGGCTCCGCCATCGGATGATCCGCAAAGCAGCTATGGCACCGGAAAAAGACAGTCGTCGGATTCATCCGGATCGGATGATGTTGTGGATGCCGAGTATGAGGAAGTGGCCAAACATAGATTGTTGATGGGTAATTTTTT
>JARRRC010000366.1:0-2469 GCA_037381105.1 Desulfobacterales bacterium | reverse complement strand
CTAAACCGGGTTCGGCGTTATCTGCATATGAGATAATGATCATGATCGAGACTCCAAGTGGCACGGATATTGCTTTTTTAATTAAAAAACCCTACAAAAAATCCGGCGAGTCTTATAAAAATGATCTTGCCGGATTTTATTTATTCATAAACTGAGCGTTATAAATATTAAAATTTGAAAAGCTCGGTTAAGGTTATTATGTCTGCATCGGGAGGGCACAATGGATCAAAACATATATGACGTTGTCATACTGGGTACCGGACCTGCCGGCCTTCAGGCGGCCATCCATGCCGCCCGGGCAAAAGTTTCGGTTTTGGTCATGGGAAGCGAGCACAAATCGAGTCTTTCTAGGGCCCATGTGGAGAATTTTTGCTGCATCTCTAAAGTTGCAGGAGAAGAACTGCTCCAGCAGGGTGTCTTGCAGGCCAAGAATTCCGGGGCCAGCTTTTTACATGAAGACGTCGTCAAAACATCCAAAGACAATGACATGTTTACTATTGTTACTGAAAATGGAAAAAGTATCAAAACACGATCGCTTATCATGGCCATGGGCGTTTCCCGAAATCGACTGGGTGTTCCGGGCGAGAAAAAGTATATCGGTCAGGGCGTCAGCTATTGTGTAGACTGCGATGCTAATTTTTACAAAGACAGCACGGTGGCTGTGGTCGGCAATGAATCTGCGGCGGTTTCCGGGGCGTTGACGCTGTTGTTTTATGCAAAAAAGGTCCATCTTATCTCAGATGAACTTCAAGTTTCCGATCGGCTCAGCTACCAGATTCAAGAATCGGATGTTGAGATTCATCTTGGACATAAGGCGGCCGAGATCGTCGGGGATGATGTTGTGAGAGGTTTGATCTTGGACAACGGCCAGAAGCTGGATGTGGACGGTGTTTTTATCGAAACCGGCGCCAAAGGAGCGGTGGCTTTGGCTGCGACATTGGGCGTTGCCCTGGATCCGGAAAAGTTTCAATATATTGTTACGGATAAGGAGCAGCAGACCAATATAGAAGGCATTTATGCCGCCGGAGACATCTGCGGGCCGCCATGGCAGGTGGCCAAAGCGGTGGGAGAGGGTTGTGTTGCAGGCCTTGCTGCGGCGAAATATGCAAAAAAACAGAACAGAAAATGAACGAACGGGAAGTTGAATCAAGACCGCTTTTCGCCACGGATACAGGAGGAGCCCGGCGCCGGATAGCCTTTGCATATCCAAGGCCGGACAGGATAGATTCTGCAAACGGCATGGTCTTTGTTGTATCTCAAAAACGGGCAGGGTGCCGCATTGTATTCTGTATGTTCGATTTCGCCGGAATATTCATTTTGGACAAAACCGTATAAATCGATAAAATCTGAAAGGCCGATATCCAAATAATCCGCAGCCCGAACAGTATCCAATTCAGACCATGGAATTCCGAACTTCTTACAGCAATCTCCGCATCTTTTACAGATAAAATTCGTTGACATCATCCTTATGTTGTTTCAAAAATCAAAACAGTTACAAAAAAGATCATCCATTTCGGATCCGAATCCAGAGCATGACCGTCAATCGGATTCATAAATATTGGAAGCCACATTCGGAAAACTCTTTAAAAAGCGATATAACGTGGCGCGCCCCACACCCAAGAGTCTGGCTGCTTTGGCCTTATTGCCGCCGCATCGGAGCAGGGCCTCTTTTACAATTTTGGATTCGAGTCTCCGAGACGGTCCGCGGGTTAATCGATTTGTCTTCCGCTTTTTCAATTCCAAGGGAAGATGAACCGGTTGAACGGTTTTTCCTTTGGATTTGATAAGGGCATAATGAATGGCGCTTTGAAGTTCTCGAACATTTCCGGGCCAGGAGTAGTCGATCATGACCGCCAGTGCATTCTCGGAAATAACTTTGGAATTTTGCCCTTTAAAATAGGCTTGATTAAGAAAATGATCGACTAAAAGCGGAATATCGTTTTTTCTCTTTCTCAACGGGGGGATGAAGATGGGTACTACGCTGATTCGATAATACAAATCATCGCGGAAATTCCCCTTTTCCATTTCTTGTTTCAGGTTGCGATTGACAGCGCTGATAATGCGAACATCCACAGAAACGGTTTCTTCACCGCCCACCCGCTCGAATTTACCTTCCTGAAGGACCCGCAGCAGCTTTGCCTGCATGACCTTGGATAAATCCGCGATTTCGTCCAGGAACAAGGTGCCGCCGTTTGCAATTTCAAATCGACCTTTCCGATCTCTCAAAGCTCCGGTAAAAGCCCCTTTTACGTGACCGAAAAGCTCACTTTCCAGCAATCCTTCCGGGAGTGCGCTGCAATTGACCGGGACAAAAGCTCTATGGGCACGGGGGCCTTCATTATGTATCGCCCGGGCCACCAGTTCTTTTCCGGTACCGCTTTCTCCTTGAATGAGAACCGGAATGTTGACTTCGGAAATCTCTTTTATCGTTTCAAAGACGTCTTTCATCTTTGGATCGCGGCCGATGAT
>JARRRC010000365.1:0-3143 GCA_037381105.1 Desulfobacterales bacterium | reverse complement strand
CTCATTTTAAGATTATCGGCCTGCAAAACTTTGCCGACCTCCTCCACGATCCGACGTTTCTGAGATCTTTGTACAATACGTTTCTTTTCACCATCGTATCCGTAGCCCTTGTGCTCATACTGGCGCACATCCTGGCGGAATTGCTGATGCGCGACTTCCACGGTAAATGGTTGGTTCGGTTTCTGGTCATGATGCCCTGGACAGCGCCAATCGCTCTTGGCGCCATCGGCTATCTCTGGTTTCTTGATCCCGTGTTCAGTCCCGTTGACTGGCTTTTCCGAACCCTGGGACTCCTGGGAAAACCGGGTGATCTCTTTGGACCGGCGAGCAACATGTACTGGCTCTCACGACCCAACCTCGCCAGGGGATCCGTCATTTTCGTGCAGGTGTGGCGTCTCGTTCGACTGGGTGCCGTCATCCTCATCGCCGGCATGAACTCCATCCCACATGAAATTCTTGAAGCGGCACAGATCGACGGAGCAGGCTATTTCCGGCGTCTCTTTTCCATCACGATCCCGATGCTTTTTCCGGTAATCGGCGTGACAGTGCTGTTTGCAACCTTCTTCACGTTTACCGACATGACCGTGGTCTGGATCCTGACCAGAGGCGGACCGCCCCCCAACAGCACACAGATGCTCGCAAGCCTCTCTTTCCTGCAGGGCATCGAAGGAGGCAATCTGGCCCAGGGGGCCGCCATCGCCATTTTCTTTTTCCCCGTGATGGCGGCTTTGGCAGTCATCGTGCTGAAACTGGCAAGAAAGGCGGTCGTAACATGATCGGCATCGCTTTAAACCGCTCAAAGGAGCGATGTTCCGCTCCTAAAAAAGAGGGTCTTTTCCCATGTTGAAGAAGATATACCGAAAAGCGGGCTTTTACGCTGGATTGTGGTTTTTCATCATTTATGCGGCAGGTCCTTTTTACATCATGCTCATCACCATGTTCAAGCGAAACGTCGATCTCTACAATCCAAACAACGACCCCTTCTTTTTCACCGCACCCCCGACCCTGCATCACCTGAAGTTTCTCATTGACGACACGCTGTATATCACTTTTATGCTGAACACCACGTTCGTGGGTATCGTGGTCGTCGCCATAACCGTTCTCCTCGCCGTTCCGGCAGCCTTCAGTATGGCCCGGATGGCCGGCAGGTGGGGAGAAAACATGGGAATCGCGATATTTCTGACCTATCTGGTACCGCCGACCCTCCTGTTCATCCCCTTGTCCCGGGTGGTATCGTTCCTGAATCTGCAGAATTCCCTCTGGTCGCTTATCCTGGTCTATCCCACCTTTACCATACCGTTCTGCACATGGCTGCTGATGAGCTTCTTCAAGTCCATACCCAAAGACATCGAAGAGCAGGCCCAGATTGACGGGTGCAGCAGGATCGGTGCCTTTTTCAGGGTGATCCTTCCCCTTGCCGTCCCCGGAATCATCGCCGTCATCGTCTTCGCGTTCACCCTGGTTGCCAATGACTACATTTATGCCCTTGCTTTTATACAAAAATCCTCCGAGAAGACCATCGGCATCGGAATCACAACGGAACTGGTAAGAGGCGACGTTTTCTACTGGGGATCCCTTATGGCCGGCGCGCTTATAGCAAGCGTTCCCGTAGCCTTCGTATACACCATTTTCCTCGACAGAATCATTTCCGGACTGGGTATGGGAGGGATAGGGAAATAGCATCCAGATACCCGTTTCAACCATTTGATTTATTGTCTATTTTTATCTTTAAAATGCTTGGCAAAACAATATGAAATCAGTGCCTTTCAACGTCTTTTCAGCACATTGCCCGTGTTTGTGTTTATTTCAGGGTGGTTCTTGATTGTGTGTACGGGAATGAATAGTATATGATCAAATAATGTTGGTACAGCATACCAATTTATTATTCGCTTGTATTGACAAGTATCCATCCATAGAAAATGGACCATTTATGGAGAAACATTAACTGTTGTTTATCCATAAATGTCGTTCAGTTAAAAACCACCCGGAGGTGAGTGATATGGAACTTATGGAAGAAGAAAAAGAGGTTGTTTGCCATGCCCTTGGCGTATATCTCAGCGAACTGAAACAGGAAATCGGAAAGACCGAAAAACATGACATGAAAGTCGGCCTGCGCCGAGAGAAAAATGTCATTGAGGACTTTATCGCCAGATGTTGATGGCTTATCACGTCCGGCGAGGACTTTATTTTAAAGGGCGGGATTCTTTTCCCGTCCTTTTTTGCTCATTGAATCCGTAACCAAATACATGCCGAAATTGATAAAAATGGCGTCGCATGGAATATATTTATATATAATATCGATATCTTATTTCTATTCGACAATCTCATTTATAGATTTTACCTTTCCGGCCTGCTGCACGTTACCCGCTTTGCTGAAAATAGAGGGTGCGAAACTTGTGTTATAAAAATTTCAAAGCAATGGTAAAGCGGCAGCAATGTCGCCGATCATTGACTTTGTCGTTTCAATATTTATTTTAAAACATAATGATTCAAACAAGGAGGTGAAAACGATGTGTCAAGAATGTGGCTGTACCCCATGCAAAGTCTGCGGCAGGCCCATAGAGAACAAGGTTTGCTCAGGCTGCAATAAACCCGCTGATCAATGCACCTGTGAAAAGATGTAAGGCTTCCGATGGAAACGGAACCTTATTTTCAGAATTGCTATATTTTCTCAAACCATAAAAAAACCCGGAACCATCAAATGATAATTCCGGGTTAGATAAAAATTTTTCGGCAGCGTCCTACTCTCCCACTCAGCTTCCCGAGCAGTACCATCGGCGCAAAAGAGCTTAACTTCCGTGTTCGGAATGGGAACGGGTGTTTCCTCCTTGCTATTGCCACCGAAAAAACGTTATTTTTTCAATGGTGTAACAATTTGAACGCCAGTACATAAAAATGTTCGTAAAGATTGTGTGAATTATTTTGTGGCCAAGCCTCACGACCGATTAGTACCAGTAAGCTAAATACGTTGCCGCACTTACACACCTGGCCTATCAACCTTGTCGTCTACAAGGGGTCTTCAGTTCCCGTGTCTCCACGGGAAAGGGATATCTTATCTTGAGGTTGGCTTCCCGCTTAGATGCTTTCAGCGGTTATCCATTCCGAACTTAGCTACCCAGCAATGCCGCTGGCGCGACAACTGG